>DGUF01000137.1:0-7676 GCA_002394525.1 Lachnospiraceae bacterium UBA4317
TTAAACAGTAAGTGCCTCAAGCATTTCCGCGCAGGTGAAAGCACTCGAAGTCCATGGCTGTTCATGCTGTAACCATGGCTGTTCATACTGTAACCATGACTGTTTATACTGTAAGCAAAAAAATGATATTCCTCAGCATCTGTAGACTTCCCGGAAATAGCCATCCACGCTCATCCCGGTCCGCTCGCGCAGGGCATCCGCGTTTTCATGGAGTTCGATGTGGCCCTGCTTGAGGAACACGACCTCGTCCAGGACCGGCTCCACGTCCGCGATCAGGTGGGTGGAGATCAGGACCAGGCCGTTTTCCGAATAGTTGCTGATGATCGTCCGCAGGATGTAGTCCCTGGCCGCGGGATCGACGCCGGCGATCGGCTCATCGAGCAGATAGACCGCTGCGTTCCGGCTCATGGTCATAATGAGCTGCACCTTTTCCCGCGTCCCCTTGGACAGCTTTTTGAAGGTCTGCTTCGGATTGATCCCGAGTGCTTCCAGCATCTGCAGGGCGCGCGCCGGATCAAAGTCCGCATAGAAATCTGCATAAAAATCCAGCAGGGATTCGACATTCATCCAGGAGGGCAGGAAATCCCTGTCGGGCAGGTAGGAGACCATTGCCTTGGTCTCCGGCCCGGGCCGGGTGCCTCCGACCAGGATCTGTCCGTCTGTGGGCGTCAGCAGGTGCTGGGCCAGCTTGATCAGGGTCGTCTTGCCGCTGCCGTTGGGGCCCACCAGTCCGACGATCCGGCCCGGCTCCAGGGCCAGGTCGATGTGGTTCAGCGCTGTAATGTTGCCATATTTTTTTGTCAGCTGTCTGCATTCCAGTACTGCCATTTTTCTATTCCTCCTGTGATCCGTCAGATCTCAAAACACGAAGAAGATTCCGGGTTCACGAATATCAGGCTTGAAGAAGTTCCGGGTTCCGGAAGATCAGGCCAAAGAGATTCCCGGGCCCGGAATATCAATCCGGAGAAGGCTTTCCCTCCTCGTCTCCGGAGCCGGCAGCCCAGGCTTCCACGGCCTCGCGAATCTCCTCCGGGCTCATGCCCAGACTGGTCAGCCGGGTGCACATCTCTCTGATCACATCCTCGCTCAATGTTCTGCGCAGTGTTTTCAGCACATCCACATCCTCCGTGACAAAACGTCCGCTTGTCCGCTGTGTGTATACCAGTCCGTCCCGCTCCAGTTCCGAGAAAGCCCGCTGCATGGTGTTCGGATTGACGCCGGCCTCCAGCGCAAGCTCCCGCACCGGGGGAAGCTTGGATCCGGGCGGATAGGCGCCGCTGGCGATCTCCGTGCGCAGTCTCCTGAGGATCTGCAGATAGATCGGAATCCCGTTTTCAAATGACCACTTCATCTGTGCCTCCTGTGCCAACTGTTTCGCAGGGATCAACATTATTTTCGCAGCCGCGTCCCCGTTCCTGTTCGGGATCTGCAGGAGCGCAACTGTATGATTGTCTTATTATCTTAATACAATTGGATGATAGCACATGTCTTTTATTGTGTCAATGACTTAATACAATATGATGGCAATAAAAACAGCAGGCAGTTTCGTGCTGCCTGCTGTCTGCATTATTTCAGCCCTCACATGTCTGTCAGCTGTCTGAGTGATTTCAGCTCTCACATGTCGACTGCTTTTTTACATGATTTGGTGACTGGTTTTCACCGGGAAGCGGATCCTGTCAGGACTCCACAGCCTCTTTGACCTTTTCCTTGGCGGCATTGAAGTCTGCGGAGAGTTTTGCCCGTTTATCTTCGATAGCGGCCTGGATCTCTTCTTTTTTGGCCTTGCGGAGATCTTCCAGCTCCAGGCGGTCTTTCTCCCTCTGCAGATCTTCAGCTTCATCGACTTCCGCTGCCACTCTTGCGGCGTCGAAACGGGCGATTTCCACCTGGAATTTATTGAATTTCGCATCCAGTGCGGCTTCATCTTCTTCTTCAGCGAGTGCGATCAGGGCGACTTCTCCGTCCACCAGCTTTGAAGCGACCGCTTCCACCAGCAGGGCGTTGTCCAGTGAGGAAACGCTGCCGATCGCGCCGCCGGCGAGTGCTCCGTAGGAGCCCATCATCAGCACGCCGAGAGGGCCGCCGAGAATGCCGAGCAGGCTTCCCATGAGGCCGCCGATTGCTGCGCCGTGGTCTTCCTGAAGTCCCGTATCAAATCCGTCACAATACTTGATCTGTTCGCCCGATCTTTTGACCAGAGCGGTCTGAAGGATTGTGTACTGGCTGGCAATCGGATCCTGACGCAGCTCTGTGATCGCCTGGAATCCTTCGCTTTCGTTTTTGAATAATACCGCAATGATGTTCTGCATAATTCCCTCCTTTTTAATATGGTGTTATAACGCAGGTGCCTGTAAAACGCCGGGTGTCCTGCAGCAGTTGATAATGCGTCTCATCGGTCCGGCTCTGAATATGTTGTGCATATTGTCCATGAGCCCTTTTAATTATGACCTGCATCTGGGAAAAAATCCACAACTTTTTTGCCTGGTCGGAGAGTGTTTCATGCTATGATGTAAAAAGACAATCGATGAACAAACAATTTTCAGGGAGACAGACCTATGGAACTGAACCTCGGAAAGATGGCGACTGAACAGAGAAATCCGCGCACAATGGAGCTGGATTCCATGACTCCGCTGGAGATCATAACGGTCATGAACCGGGAGGACGCAGGGATTTGCGCCGCGGTCGGAGACCACCTCGGTGAGATCGCCCGGGTGGTCGAATGGGCCGTCCAATGCCTTCGGGAAGGGGGACGGATTTTTTATATGGGGGCAGGGACCAGCGGCCGGCTCGGCCTTCTGGATGCCTCGGAGTGTCCTCCGACCTTCGGCGTGTCCCCGGAAACAGTGGTCGGTCTGATCGCCGGCGGGGAAGAGGCTTTCACGAGAGCCGTGGAAGGAGCGGAGGATGACCGCGAACTCGGGCGGAGGGACCTGGAGGCGCATGGCCTCACCGGCAGAGACCTGGTCATCGGGCTTTCCGCGAGCGGCCGGACCCCCTATGTTCTCGGAGGCCTGGAATATGCCTCGCTCGTGGGCTGCCACACTGCCTCCATCTCCTGCAATGCGGATTCCGATCTGGCCCGGGCGGCGCAGATCGGCATAGAGATCGTCACCGGGCCGGAGATCCTGACCGGATCCACCAGGCTCAAGGCGGGAACGGCTCAGAAAATGGTCCTGAACATGATCTCGACCGCCGCAATGGTGGGAATCGGAAAGGCCTATCAGAACCTGATGGTCGATGTGGTCCAGACAAATGACAAGCTGCGGGAACGGGCCCTTCACATTGTCATGGAGGCGACCGGGACAGACAGGGAGTCCGCCAGGCTGGCCCTGGACAGGGCCGGCGGAAAATGCAAGACGGCAATCACCATGATCCTGGCCGGCTGCGATGCGGAGGAGGCAAAAAAGCGGCTTGAGGATGCGAACGGCCAGGTCCGGGCCGCCATCCTGGAATGATCACCCGGAAATGATTATCTGGTTCTATGGACCGGGAGTTGCGGACTATAAACCACCTGGATGGACAAATCGACAATGCTGACCGGAAAAATATCCGGGTGCGGGGCCGGAGAATTTTGAACGTAAAAACACCCGGATGACGAATCGGAAAAGGCAGATTGAAATAACATGCGGTTGCGGACGCCGGAATCTTTTGATTATAAAACATCTGACAGAAAGGATTCTGAGGCTATGGATTACGAAAAACTGGTGATGAGTATCCTCGAGCACACAGGAAAGAGGGAAAATGTTATTTCCGTGAACAACTGCATGACAAGGCTGAGGATACAGGTAAGGGACGACAGCGCGATCGATGAAAAGGGCCTGAGGTCCATCGACGGGGTTCTGGGGATCGTGCACGACCGGGAAAACTATATCGAGGTCGTCGTCGGGCCCGGAAAGAGCAGTAAGTGCGGAGCGGTCTGCAGGCAGATGGGAATACCTGCCGCAGACCTGTCGAAAGCGCAGAGTGCCGGTGCCGCGGATTCTGCCGCGAAGAGTTCAGCGCCGCAGGATACGGGTATTGCAGTTTCTGCCGCTGAGAGTTCAGCACCGCAGGATGCCGGTAATGCAGATTTTGCTGCTGAGAGTTCAGCTTCGCAGGATGCCGGTAATGCAGTTTCTGCCGCTGAGAGTTCAGCGCCGCAGGATACGGGGACCGGGCCGGACAGCCCCGGGCCCCGGGGCCCGGCTTCTGCCGGCGCTGCCGCAAACGCGTCAGGTCCTGCAGAAGGCCGGGCGGAGGCAGGGCCCCGCGCCGAGGAACCTGACTGGCAGCAGAACAAGGCAGCCTTCAGGGCCGGGCAGAAAAACAATTCCATCCGCAATGCCCTGAAGATATTTGGCGAGATCTTTGTGCCCCTGATCCCCGGGGTGATCGCGTCCGGCCTGTGTGCCGGCATCAACAACCTGATCATGCAGATGAATCCGGCCTGGGCGGACGATCATTTCCTTACCATCGTCTGCACCATTTTGAGCCTGATCCACGCCTCCTTTCTCGGCTATCTGACTGCCTGGACCGGTTACCGGGCAGCGGAGAGATTCGGCGGAACTCCGGTTCTGGGCGGAATGCTGGGCATGATCACCGGCCTGGACGGGATCAACGAGATCGCAAAGGCAGTCGGCTGGTGGAACGCCGCGTCTCCGCTGGATTCGACCCTGCGCAGCGGGCGGGGAGGGATCCTGGCAGTCGTCTTCGGCGTGCTCATCCTGGTAAAGGTGGAGGGATGGATCCGAAAACATATTCCGGAGGCCCTGGATACTGTCTTCACCCCCCTCCTGGCCCTTCTGGCCTGCCTGATCCCCTATATTTTTGTGATCATGCCTTTGCTGGGGATGGTTTCCGGCTGGATCTGCGATGCTGTACAGGCTGTTTCCATGTCTCCCCAGCCCCTGGTCCGGGCCCTGGCCGGCTATGTCAGCGCGGCCCTCTTTCTGCCCCTGGTCTCCATGGGGATGCATCACGGGCTGGTGGCCATCTACTCGGTCCAGCTCGACCAGCTGGGATACATTACCCTGTACCCGGCGCTGTGCATGGCGGGAGCCGGACAGGTGGGCGCGGCTGCTTCCATTTTTTTAAAAGCGCGGAAAACGGGAAATGAACATTTGAAGCGGATCATCAGCGGCGCCATGCCGGCCGGGATCCTGGGTGTCGGAGAACCCCTGATCTACGGCGTCACCCTTCCCATGGGCCTGCCCTTCCTGACAGCCGGACTCGGAGCGGGCTTTGGCGGCGCCTTCGTAATGGTCATGCAGTGCGCGTCGACAACCTGGGGCCCGTCCGGCCTTCTGGGGATCTTTACCATGACCGCGGGCCCCAGAGGCGGGATCCTGAGCGTCGTATTTTATCTGATCGGCCTGGTCATCTCGGGGATCATGGCATTTTTCATCACCGGCGCCTTTGTCAGCGAAGACCTGGTCCGGGCCCAGGGATGAGATGTGAGACGCCCGAAAAAACGCGGCAGTGACCGTAACAGAACGGGCCATGCGAAGGCACAGCCTTTTTCATAAACGGACCCTGCACAGGCGCAGGACGGTTTGTCTGCCCTGCCTGCCTGTGCTAAAATGTGCTTACCGCAAAATATTTTTTGAAAATCCTTTCACATATTATTTTTTAATAGAAACATTTTAATAGAAGGAGCATGAGAATTGAACGTAGAGAATCCTGTTGTGAGCCGGGAACGCAATCGCACGATCATCCGCTGCAGCCTGTACGGGATCGTGTTGAATATATGCCTGGCTGTGATCAAGCTGGCCGCGGGTCTGATGGTCCGTTCTACAGCCATTATGCTGGAAGCGCTGGACAGCCTGTCGGACAGCTTTTCCTCCGTTGTCTCCATTATTTCGGCGACTATTGCCGACCAGGGACCCAGCAAAGACCACCCCATGGGCCTGGGCAGGATCGAGTACCTGAGCTCCTTCGTGATCACCATTCTCATACTGCTCCTGGGCGCGAACGCCATGTTCAGATCGATACAGGGCCTGATCCATCCCGCGGCGCCTCCCCGCTATACTGCTGCGACAGTCGTGATCCTGGTCGTCTCGGTCATTCTGAAGTGGGCCTATGGCTTCTGGTGCTACAGGATGGGGCGCAGTCTCAGCGCGGCGGCCCTGGTCATGGCGGGGCTGGAAAGTCTCCGCGATTCCCTTGTTTCCGTTGGCATTCTGATCGCGATCTGGGTCTACCGCCATTTCGCCCTGGATCTGGAGGAGTGGATCTGCCTGGTCATTTCGGCCGCGATCCTGAAAACAGGTCTTGAGATGCTCCTGGATTGTACCAACAAGATCCTCGGCACCCGTCTGGATGGAGACCTGCGCAAAAAGGTCTATAACAGGATCCTGGCCGAGGACGAGGTCCTCAATGTCTACAACCTGTCTCTGCATAACTATGGAGAGGGACGCTATATCGGGTCTGTCGACATAGAGGTCAGAGATGATATACCTGTCAAACGCCTGGCCATCGTGACCCGCAGGATCATCCGCAATGTCAAAAAAGAGGGCCTGGTCCTGACCTCCGTGGGATTTGACTGCACCGACCGCGATGATCCGCTCGCTTTGGAAATCGAAGACCGCATCGTCCAATGCGCCATGGACAGGGATGACATTGAACGTGTCTACGGGATCATGGTGGATCGCGAGGAGAAGATCATTTCCTTTTACATAGTATGCAGTCTGGCTTTCAGTGAATGGAACCGCGTGCGAGAGGAATTCCGCTGGCAGATCAGTGAAATGTACCCGGATATAAAAGTGGAGATCAACTACAGCAGGCTGTTTTAAGACTGCGACCAGAATCGTGACAGGACCTGCGGAAGAGACTGTGGAAGAGAATGTGGAGAGGGGCTGTGGCAAAGGGACTGTGGAAAAGGTGTGACAAGGGGACAGGCACTCTGTCACAGTGCTGTGACAGAGTGCCTGTCCCCCTGTCACATCCCGCGGACGCCGGAACGTCTGCTTGCCGCTTGCAGTAAGAAACTTATGAACAGAGAGGAAGCATACATGAAGATCTGGATCGCCCGGCACGGGCAGACTGACCTCAACAAGAACCGGCGCATGCAGGGGCTGACCGACTGCCCCCTCAATGAAAAAGGGATCGCGCAGGCCCGGCAGTCCCGCCTGAACATCGGAGAGGTCCGCTTTGATGCCGTCTATGCCAGCCCCCTGCAGAGGGCCCGGCTGACCGGGGCCATCATCGCAGGCGTGGACATTTCGGAGGTCATTGTGGACCGGCGCCTGATCGAAGTGGACTTCGGAAAATACGAGAGGCGCAAATATTACCTGATGGGACCCGCCATGACCGCCTACTGGGCCATGCCCCGCCTCTTTCCGGCGCCGCCCACCGTCGAGACCATCGCATCCATGAAGGACCGGGCCGCCTCCTTTTTGCGGGAGCTGGAGACAAAGGACTATGATAATGTCCTGGTCGCCTGCCACGGCGGGATCATGCGGGCCCTGTGCGGTTACCTCGACGAGGCCCCGGACGGCCTCCACTGGGAGCGGGCCAAAAACTGCGAGATCCGCGTCTACGAATACCGGGATGGCAGACACAGCTTTTTGAAGTCCTACAGCCTGGGAAAATGAAGAACAGCGGAGGGCCGGGGACGTGAGTCGTGTGACAAGGGTGTGACAAGGGGACAGGCACTGTGTCACAGTGCTGTGACACAGTGCCTGTCCCCTTGTCACACC
>DGUF01000137.1:7728-8975 GCA_002394525.1 Lachnospiraceae bacterium UBA4317
TGTCCCCTTGTCACACCCCCTTGTCACGCAGTGCCCTCTTGTCACACCCTTACCCATGGAAAGGATATTTTTTTATGAAATGGTGGAAAATTATTCCGGGCCTGGCCGGGCTTGCCGTCCTGGTAGTCATCGGATATGCTGCCTATGTCTTTCTGACCTACAGCCGGATCGAGGACAGGGTCGTGCTGGAGCCGGCGGGAGAGGCTGTGGAGCCTGTGCGCACGGGACAGGAGTATACTGCTGTCTCCTATAATGCGGGCTTTGGCGCCTACACGGCGGATTTTACTTTTTTCATGGATGGGGGGAAGGAGAGCCGGGCGCGGTCTCTACAGAGTGTGAAATCCTGTATTGCGGGCTGTACGGATACAGCCCTTTCCTTTGAACCTGACCTGATCCTTTTTCAGGAGGTGGACACGGACTCGACCCGGAGCTGGCATGTGAATGAAGAGGCGATGATCCGGGACCGCCTGGCCAGCGAAGGCCTGTGGGACAGTGTTTTCGCGCAGAACTACCACTCTGCTTATCTGATGGTCCCCCTGACGAAGCCCCACGGAAAATCCAATTCCGGCCTGCTCACAGTCGCCAGGATGGATATTGAGTCCGCGCTGCGCAGAAGCCTGCCGATCGCGACGAACTTCAAGAAGTTTCTGGATCTGGACCGCTGCTACAGCATCTCCAGGCTCCCCGTGGAGAACGGAAAGGACCTGGTCGTCATCAACGTGCATCTGTCAGCCTACGGGACAGACGCCTCGCAGGGAAATGCCCAGCTGGAGATGCTGGCCGAGAATATGAAAAAAGAATACACGCAGGGCAATTATGTAATCTGTGGCGGCGACTTCAACCACGATTTTACGGGCGATTCCAAAGAATTTTTCAATCCGGGCACGGACAAAAGCTACAGCTGGTGCAATCCTTTTCCGGACACAGTGCTTCCGGAGGGCTTCCGCAAGTGCATTGACTACGAACGGGGGATGACCGCCACCACGCGGGACACGGACATCCCTTATTCCAAGGAGAGCTTTACTGTCATCCTCGACGGCTTCATCGTATCGGACAATGTCCGCTGCAGCTACGTGCAGAATGTCGACACCGGGTTCGAGCACAGCGACCACAACCCTGTTGTCATGAAATTCGCGCTGGAGCCGGCGGGGGAGTGAGCCGCGACGCCCAGACTTTTCAAGAAAAAATACCTGCCTGAAATGAAGAACGGCGCCGTCTTTGTCGACGTCGCCATCGACCAGGGCGGC
>DGUF01000137.1:9043-10632 GCA_002394525.1 Lachnospiraceae bacterium UBA4317
GGCGAGACCAGCCACGTGACCACCCACGATGACCCTGTCTACATCGAGGAGGGCGTCGTCCACTACTGCGTCGGAAATATGCCCGGCGCCGTTCCCAGGACCAGCACCATCGCCCTCACGAACGCGACCCTCAAATACGGCCTGCAGATCGCCGGCGAGGGCCTCGAGGACGCCTGCAAAAACAACGAATGCATCCGCCTCGGCGTCAACTGCTACGACGGAAAACTCACCAACCGCAACGTCGCCGCATTCTTTCATTATGACTGCACAGACCTCATGACTCTGATCTGAGTCACCGGGGACGCAACAGACTGACTCATTACCAGATTCACAGATTCGCCGGGGATGCAGCAGATCAGCTCATAGTAATCAAATAAAACCATTTATAAAATGTGACAGAGGGGACAGACCTGCCACGGAAAAGTGGCAGACCACCTGTCCCCTTCTTATGTCCCGCATGCGGAAGCTTGTGCGGAATGCTTGTGCGGGATGCCGGCGCCGGAGCCGGCACACCGGCCGGGATCCCGTTGAGTCAATCTGTTACGTCCCCGCGGACTCACCCTGACTGCCCCCGTCCCTTAGACACTAGGTGCTTGCTGTTCAAATCACTTTGCGGTATGATGGAATATCAGACTGGCGGCATGGTCGGCAAAAGTGAATGGAAAAGACTTCCGCCTGCCTGCTGAAGAGTCAGATGCGGTAACATGCTGAGGATCTGTGACGGAAAGACTGGATACAGAGAGCTTTGAGAAGGAGATTTTTATGAAGATTACAGTTGCTGGCGTCGGATATGTGGGCCTTTCTCTCGCGGTGCTTCTGGCCCAGAAGCACGAGGTGACGGCAATCACCACCACGGAAAAGAAGGCGGACAAGCTCAATCAGTTCATCAGTCCCATCCAGGACGATGAGATCGAGCGCTTTTTTGAGGAGGCGCGGGCCGGAAAAAGGACCCTGAACCTCCACACGACGACCGACAAGGCGGCGGCCTACGGGTCCGCGGACCTGGTCATCATCGCCACGCCGACCAACTATGACGATGTCAACCACTTCTTTGACACCAGCGCTGTCGAGGATGCCATCGAGTGGACCCTCAAGGTCAATCCGGAGGTCCTCATGGTCATCAAGTCCACGATCCCGGTCGGCTACACCCAGTCCGTCAGGGAAAAATACGGGGTCAGCAATATCATCTTTTCTCCGGAATTTCTGCGCGAGTCCAAGGCCCTCTATGACAACCTCCACCCCAGCCGCATCGTGGTCGGCTGCTCCGATGACCAGAGGGACCAGGCGCAGATGTTCGCGGACCTGCTGCTGGAGGGGGCCCGCGAGGAGGAGGCCCGCGCCGGCCAGCCGCCCCAGGATATCCCGATCCTGCTCACCCACCTGACCGAGGCCGAGGCCATCAAGCTCTTTGCCAACACCTACCTGGCCGTGCGCGTCAGTTATTTCAATGAGCTGGATACCTACGCCCAGTCCAAGGGCCTCGACACCCAGATGATCATCGACGGCGTCTGCCTGGATCCCCGCATCGGCGGCCACTACAACAACCCCTCCTTCGGCTACGGCGGCTACTGCCTGCCCAAGGACACCAA
>DGUF01000137.1:10704-10850 GCA_002394525.1 Lachnospiraceae bacterium UBA4317
AGCTGCTGGCCAACTACCGGGACGTCCCCCAGACCATGATCGAGGCGGTCGTCAAATCCAATACCGTCCGCAAGGACTTCATCGCGGATCAGATCATCGCAAAAGACCCCCGCACCGTCGGCGTCTACCGCCTGACCATGAAGTCC
>DGUF01000272.1:0-15824 GCA_002394525.1 Lachnospiraceae bacterium UBA4317
TGATCGAGGCCAAATTTGCCGAGTATGATGCGGAGGTCATCGGCCATGAAATCTGGAACGACGACGACAAAAAGGTGACGGCCGCCATCCTGAGAATGATCGACGCGGGCGCGGACATCGTCTGCTGTACGGGCGGCATGAGCGTGGACCCGGATGACAAGACTCCGCTGGCCATCAAAAACACCGGCGCCGGGATCGTCTCCTACGGGGCTCCGGTCCTGCCGGGCGCCATGTTCCTCCTCGCCTATTATCAGGTGAAGGATGGCCCCCGCCCCCGCACCGTCACCATCATGGGCCTGCCCGGCTGTGTCATGTACGCGAAGCGGACTATTTTTGACCTGGTCCTGCCCCATGTCATGGCAGACGACAGGGTGACCGCGGACGATCTGGCATCCCTGGGAGAGGGAGGCCTCTGTCTCAACTGCCCGGTCTGTACATTCCCCAACTGCGGATTCGGCAAGGGCTCCTGAGAAAGGTCTTTCTGAGAAGTTTGCCCGGGTTCTCCCGAAAAGGTTTTCCGGGTTTCCGGAGAAGGCTTTCCGGGTCTCCCGGAGAAGGCTCTTCCGGGCTCGAAACCGCAGATGCGGCACCTGTAACCACAGATTTTTTTATAATACGATATTCAAACGCGGCAGCTCCTGCAGACCTGGTGCAGACCCGGGACTGTATACCGCAAATCTTTTTCAGGAGAGTTTCATGATCGACCGCAACGGCAGAAAAATCGATTACCTGCGGATCTCTGTCACGGACAGATGCAATCTGCGCTGTAAATACTGCATGCCGGACGGGATCCGGCTCCTGCCCATGTCACAGATCCTGACCTACGAGGAGATCCGGACGGTCGCGGAAGAGGCAGCGGGGCTCGGCATCCGGCATATCAAACTGACCGGCGGGGAACCCCTGATCCGGCCGGGGATCACCACTCTGGTCCGGGAACTGAAGAGTGTGCCCGAGATCGAGACAGTGACCCTGACCACGAACGGGATCTTTTTGAAGAAAGAACTTCCGGGGCTCCTGGAGGCCGGCCTGGACGCCGTCAATATCAGCCTGGATACGACAGAGCGCGGACAGTACAGAGAAATCACCGGCTTCGACCTGCTGGAGACCGTGATGGACGCGATCCGGACGGCCGCAAAGACCAGCCTGGACTGCCCCGGCTTCCGCGTCAAGATCAATGCGGTCTCCCTGGACCTGGGAAGGGACAACCTCCAGGCCCTGATCGGGATCGCCCGCGACATGCCGGTGGATGTCCGCTTTATTGAAATGATGCCCATAGGATACGGAAAGTTCTTTCCGCCCGGCACCTCCCGGGACCGGACCGGCCGGCTCAGCCACCCCGGAAATCCCTGCGGCAGCAGGAAACTTTATGAAGACAGTGAAAATATGTATGGGGTCATGAACCACAGCGACCTTCTGCAACAGCTCAGGACCATGTATCCCGGATTCAAAGAGGACCTCAGCCGGCATGGATACGGCCCGGCAGTCTACTACACCATACCGGGATATCAGGGAAGCATCGGCCTGATCAGTGCCATCCACGGCAAATTCTGCGGTTCCTGCAACAGAGTCCGCCTCACCTCCCAGGGCTTCCTCAAGACCTGCCTCTGCTACAACGAGGGTGCCGACCTCAGAGACATTCTCAGAATGGAGGCCACGGAGACAGACATGCGCCGCCGCCTCTCTGCCGCCATGCGGGACGCGATCTACCGCAAACCCGATGCCCACTGCTTTGAAAAACCGGACCAGATCACCGAGAACGCCGGAATGAACGCCATCGGCGGGTGAGTCAAAGGAAAAATTTGAGTCAAAGGGGACGGTTCTTCTGACTCATTTTCCCATCTTGTACAAAAACGATGAGCGGGGCGGCAGCGAGACGGATGAGTCAGGGGATGTCTCAACTGTATCGACTGATCAAAGGAAAAAATTTGGAGATTGAAATGGAAGCGAATCATATTATGAAAGGTATTGTCCGCGCAGTCTGCACAAGTCCTGCCAAGGGAACGGAGAAGCGCCCGGTTCCGCAGGCTTTTTTCAAAAAAAATCACGGGATAGAGGGGGACGCGCACGCCGGAAACTGGCACCGTCAGGTCAGCCTTCTGTCCTGCGACAAGGTGGAGGCTTTTAATGCCCGCGGTGCCCAGGTCCAGGACGGGGATTTTGGAGAGAATCTTCTGGTGGAGGGCATTGATTTCCGCAGTCTGCCGGTCGGAACCATCTTCCGATGCGGCGCGGTTGTTCTTCGGATGACCCAGATCGGCAAGGAATGCCACACCAGCTGCGCGATCCGCGACCGCGTGGGCGACTGCATCATGCCCAGGGAGGGAGTTTTTGCGGAGGTCCTTGAAGAGGGGACGATCCGGCCCGGAGACCTGGTCATGGCGGAGCTTCCTGACCCCGACCGGCCCTTTACCGCGGCTGTGATCACCCTCAGCGACAAGGGGGTAAAGGGGGAACGCGTGGATGAGAGCGGCCCGGCAGCCGTACAGATGCTGGAGGAGGCAGGCTACGAAGTCGTCGAGACCCTGATCCTGCCCGACGAACCTCTCCTTTTGAAAAAAGAACTCATGCGGCTCGCCGACCAGCGGCAGGTGGAACTGATCCTGACCAGCGGAGGAACCGGCTTTTCCCTGCGGGACCAGACCCCGGAGGCCACCATGGCGGTGGCGGACCGCAACGCCCCCGGCATCGCGGAATATATCCGCATGCAGTCGGCCCAGATCACGGACCGCGCCATGCTCAGCCGCGGCGTCTCTGTGATCCGCAAGGGCTCCCTGATCATCAACCTTCCCGGTAGCCCCAAGGCAGTCAGGGAGAGTCTGGGATTCATTCTGCACGGCCTGGACCACGGCCTGCGCATTCTGCGCGGCAGCGCGGGGGAGTGCGCGCGCTGAAGGATCAGGGTTTATAGAGGCTGGGACAACCGGGTGTGACAGAGGTGTGACACCCGTCCCCTCACCTCAATAAACCCTCATTTGCGACACCGTTCGGTTTTTTTGTACCTAACGAAAAGAAGATAACTGTCAAAGATCAAAGATTGGAGGAAAGCATGAAAAAGAAAGGAATTGTTGTCATCGTATCCGCCATGCTGGCGGCTGCTCTTCTCGCCGGCTGCGGCTCGTCCTCGGGAAGTGCTGCTCCCGCCTCGGAAAAAGAGGAGGATGTAGCTGAGGAGACGAAAGAAACCGGGGATGGACAGGAGGCAGAGGCTCCTGCGGAAGCCCAGGATCCGGGTGAGGAGACAGAGGCCCCTGCGGAAGGGCAGGAAAGCAGCGAAAGCAGCGGCAGTGCTGCAGGTTTCACAACAGATCCCACAACAGACTCCACAACAGGTGCTGCGGCTGAGACCGCGGCTGAGCCGGGGGATGGGGAAGTCGAGCTGCAGGTCTTTATCGCGGCTTCCCTCAATACTTCCATGCAGGAGGTGGCTGCAAAGTATAATGAAGACCATCCCAATGTGAAGATTGTTTTCAACGCCGACTCGTCCGGCAAGCTTCTGACCCAGATCGAGGAGGGCTATGCCTGCGATGTCTTCTTTTCCGCAGCCCAGAAGCAGATGAATCAGCTGGAGGAGGACGGGCTCGTTGTGGAGGGGACCCGGGCGGATGTTGTCAATAATCAGGTCGTTGTGGTCAAGCGGAAGGATACGGAGAGCCAGGTGACCGGTCTTGGCGATCTGGGCAAGGCTTCCAGCATCGCGCTGGCGGATGGTTCTGTGCCGGTCGGCCGCTATACCCGCACTGCTTTGATGAATCTGGGACTTCTCCCTGAGGTTGAGGACGCATCCGTCTATACGACGGCCGAGGTCTCCGATGCGCTGGGCGGAGTGGAGATCTCCGAGCAGGGCAATGTGTCCCAGGTCCTTACGGCCGTCGCCGAGGGATCCTGTGAGGTCGGTACGACCTATTACTCCGACACCTATGGCTATGAGGATGAACTCGACATTCTGGAGTTCGTAAGCTATGATTTAACAGGCAATGTCATTTACCCTGTCTGCCAGGTGGTCAATGATGAGGCCTCGGACGCGGAGAAGGCGGCGGCTGCGGATTTTGTTTCCTTTATCACGTCCGATACCGCGAAAGAGATTTTTGCCTCCTATCTTTTTGATACAGACATTCAGTAAATATCTTTTTGATAGAGACATTTGATAGAGACATTCAGGAAATGTTTTTGATACAGACATTTGATGTATACATTCAGTAAAATCCGGGTGGAGCAGGGGGCAGGGAGTCCGGCGACTCTTGCAATGGAGGGCGGCTATGGAGAAAATATTGCAGATTCTGGCGAAGCTGGACTGGAGTCCGCTCTATATTTCGATCAAAACGGGGATCGTGGCCACGTTTATCTCCTTTTTTCTGGGGATTTTCGCGGCGCGAAAGGTGGTGAAGGCGTCCGACCGGGTCAAGGCGGTCGCGGATGGTCTTCTGACGCTGCCCATGGTGCTGCCTCCGACGGTCGCGGGATTTTTTCTGCTCCTGTTTTTCAGCCGGCGGCGGCCGCTGGGGATCCTTCTGTATGAGCAGTTCGGGATCAAGGTCGTGCAGTCCTGGCTGGGCTGTATCATCGCGGCTACGGTGATCGCCTTTCCCCTGATGTACCGCAACGCGCGGGCGGCATTTGAGCAGATCGATCCCAATCTGGTCTATGCGGGCAGGACGCTGGGCATGTCGGAGATGAGGATCTTCTGGACGGTGGTCATGCCGACCGCGGGCCCCGGGATCGCGTCGGGCACGATCCTGACCTTTGCGCGGGCGCTGGGGGAGTTCGGCGCGACCAGTATGCTGGCGGGCAATATTCCCGGCAAGACGGCGACGGTCTCCCAGAGGATTGCCATGGTCATTCAGGACGGCGACTATCTGACAGCCGGAATCTGGACCCTGATCGTCATTCTGATCGCCTTTGTTTTTATTTTCCTGATGAATCTGATTTCCGGAAAGGCCATGCGGAATGTGAAGCGCTGGTAGGACAGGTACACACATGCGACTTGAGCTGGATTTTGAAAAAAGACTGGATGGTTTTGAACTTCAGATCTCTTATGAGGGGGAGGCTCCCGGGATCGGTATCCTGGGGGCCTCCGGCTGTGGAAAGAGCATGACTCTGCGCAGCATTGCCGGGATCGAGAAGCCCGACCGGGGGCGGATCCTGCTGGGGGACCGCGCCCTGTTTGACTCTGAAAAAAAGATCAACCTGCGGCCTCAGGACCGCCGGGTGGGTTATCTTTTTCAGAATTATGCCCTCTTTCCCACGATGACCGTCGAGCAGAATATCATGGCGGGGGTGCGCGGGACCAGGCAGGAGAGGGAGAGCAGGGCGCAGGAGATGGTGCGGGCCTTTCAGCTGGAGGGACTGGAGAAGCGCCGGCCGGGGGAGCTCTCGGGAGGGCAGCAGCAGCGCGTCGCCCTGGCCAGGAGCATGGCCTGCCGGCCGCAGGCTCTGCTGCTGGACGAACCTTTTTCCGCCATGGACAATTTTCTAAAGGAGCGGCTGCGCCTCGAACTGGCCCAGGTCCTGAGGGGGTACGGCGGGCTCTCCGTCCTGGTGACCCATGACCGCGACGAGGCCTACCAGCTCTGCGATCACCTGCTGCTCATGCATGAGGGGAGGATCATTGCCTCCGGGCCGACCAAAGACCTTTTTGACCACCCGGAGACGGTGGAGGCCGCCCGCCTGACGGGCTGTAAAAATATCTCCCGGATCCGGCCCCTGGGGGATCACCGGATCCTGGCCCTGGACTGGGGTAATCTGGAGCTGACCACGGAGGCCAGGGTGACCGGGGAGATCACCCACGCCGGGATCCGCGCCCATGACTTCCATCCGGCGCCTGTGTCGGCGCCTTTGCCGAAGCCTCATCCAGTTCCAGTTCCTCTGCCGGCATCTTTGCCGGATCCCTTGCCGGCGCCCCGTTCAGTTCCTCTGCAGGAATCTCTGCAGGCGCCTCTGTCGACATCTTTGCCGGAGCCTTTGCCGGAAGCCGAAAGGGCCGGAGAGCAGACGGCGGACCTCTTCGAAGGGGGAACCGCAAATATAAACAGGATCCCGGTGATCGATCCGGTATTAACAGAACTGCCATTTGAGTGGTACATTATATTGAAACAGAACCTGTGGTGGAAGGCGCCCAAGGAAATGCGGACCCATGACTTTTCGGACCGCCTTCCGGCTGCCTTGACAGTGGACCCCTCAGCGATCATGCTGCTCAGAGAGGCGGGCCGGTAAAGTCCGTCCTGCATGCGGCATAGATACGCTGAAGACAATTGTCCGCTGCCCTCTGCCGGGAACCTGAATGGAGAAAACATTGCTCAGGGAGGTATTTATGAGTGAGAAAAAACTGGCTGTGATCTTTCCCGGGATCGGATATCACTGCGACAAGCCGCTCCTCTATCACGCAAAAAAGATCGCTGCCGCCTGCGGCTATGAGATCCGCGAGGTCCCTTATCAGGGCTTTCCCGCCCGCGTGAAGGGGGATCCCGAAAAAATGCGCAGGAGCTTTGAGATGGCGATGGACCAGACGGAGAAGATCCTGGGGGACGTTTGCTGGGAGGACTACTCCGGACTTCTGTTTATCTCCAAGAGTGTCGGAACCGTTGTCGCGGCGGCCTTCGCGGGACGGCACGGCCTGCGCACCCGCAATATCTACTTCACGCCGGTCGCGGCCACCTTCTCTTTTGCCCCGCAGGAGGGAATCGTCTTTCACGGAACAGCCGACCCCTGGGCGACGGATGAAGAGATCGAGGCGGGCTGCCGCGCCTGCGGACTCCCCCTGGTCAACGTCCCGGACACCAACCATTCCCTGGAACTGGCGGCGGACCCCATCCGCGACCTGCAGATCCTGCAGGATGTGATGAGACAGGTGGAGACATACCTTGCAATGTGACAGAGGTGTGACAGAGGGACAGGCACCGTGTCACACTGCTGTGACACGGTGCCTGTCCCTCTGTCACACCCTCCCTGCCACACCCCTTGGGCCGGCCATATGCACCTGCCCGTGAGTCAGCGGGGACGCAACAGTCTGACTCATCAAGCCCGCGCACCGCAAAGCCAAACGCACGTCTGGCTCACCAAAGCTTCTGTATTGTGAAAACAATATGAAAATGCTTCTCTGCAACCCCATTTGACACCCCACCCGGAAAATGTTATTTTGACACCGTACGTCGTAAAAAACTGCTAAGAAATGAGTCAGGAGATACGTCCCCTGACTCATTTGCTGTGAAAAGGATGGACCAGGTTATGGATAAAAATGGGAATCAGCCCCGGTCGATGCTGATGCTTGCGGCTTCCATGCTGATCTTCGGGACGATTGGGATCTTCAGAAGATATATTCCCCTGTCCTCGGGGGTGCTCGCCTTCGCGAGGGGGCTGATCGGCACGGTCTTTTTACTGGTCTGCCGGAGACTCGGGAGCCGGGAGGCCGGCGGTCCGGGGACGGAGAGGCGGCAGCTCCCGGCCGGGCTCCTGGTTTTTTCCGGTGCCCTGATCGGGATCAACTGGATCCTGCTCTTTGAGGCCTACAATTATACGACCGTGGCAACGGCGACCCTGTGTTATTACATGCAACCCATTATCGTGATCCTCCTGTCTCCCCTGGTCTTCCGGGAACGGCTGACTCTGAAGAAGGGAATCTGTACTCTGGCGGCCCTGGCCGGGATGGTCCTGGTGTCCGGGGCTGCGGGGGAGGGAGTCCCGCGGGGCGACGCGCTGCGGGGAATCCTCTATGGCCTGGGGGCGGCTGTCCTCTACGCGTCGGTCGTCATCCTGAACAAGTGGATCCGGAATGTGGATCCCTGGCAGAAGACGATCCTGCAGCTTGCTTCGGCGGCTGCATGCCTGTTCCCCTACCTGCTTGTGACGGGGCAGTTTGTCCGGGTCGAGGTGAGCGGCTTTTCCATCCTCATGCTGCTCATCGTCGGCATTGTCCACACGGGGATTGCCTATGCCCTGTATTTTGGCAGCACGGACGGCCTGAGGGCGCAGACGATCGCGCTTTTCAGCTATATCGATCCCGTATCTGCCCTTATTTTGTCAGCATTGGTCCTGCGGGAGCCCATGACCTGGACGGGGCTGGCCGGCGCGGTCCTGGTGCTGGGCGCGGCTCTTTTCAGCGAGCTCTGAAAAAAATGAGCTCAGCCGGCCCTGTGCTGTCCCCACAGCTATGTGCGCAGCTCTTTTTCAATGGGTTCCGAAAAAAGCCGGTCTGCCCCCTGTGTTGTCCCTGCAGCCAGGGGCGCAGCCTCTTTTCTCTGGATTTATAAAAAAAAATAATAATTGCGGAGAGTGATTTTATTAAGAATATGTTACAATAATCTGGCATTATATACTTATAAAGGTGAATAATGAGACGGCGGACCGGATACTGTCAAAAAAGCAGATAGGAAAAGGGGGCAGTGCCCTCTGATCCGAAAGAGAGGGAAAAGATGAGATATCTATCCGGGAAGCGGTGGCGTATGGTGGTCAGCCGTTTGTGTTCAATTCTGTTGGCTGCAGCCCTGGCAGCGGGAAGCTTTGCGGTTCCGGCTGTGGCGGCCGCGCAGCCCGCAGAGGAGGCTGTGTCAGGCACAGAGACGGAGAATACGGGGGAACCGGTTTTCTCCGCGGAGTCGGAGGTTTTCGGCACCGGGCCTGCTGTTGAGACAGGAGGGGCCGCCGGCGAGTCGGCTTTTTCTGCAGAAACGGAAGTCTTCAATGCCGAACCTGCTGTTGAGACAGGAGAGGCTGCCGGAGAGTCGGCTTTTTCTGCAGGAGCGGAGGCCGCCGGCGAAAATGCCTTCGGCGAGGCGGCTCAGGTGCCCGGGCAGGAGGTTTTTCCGGACGGGTCAGCAGATGCGCCGGAAAACCCTGCAGGCTGTGCCATTACTCTGGACGCCGGAACGGATGGGTATTTTATTGATGAAAATGGCGGCCGGATCCAGTCGGTCCGGGTCGAGGGGACAAAAGGGGAGTCCTTTCAAAATATAAAGGGGAACCTCCCTGTTCCGGCCACAGACACAGAGCTGGTATTTCTGGGCTGGAGTCTGCAGAAGGATCCTTTTGCGGAAGGACCTGCTGTGGACAGCGCAGCCGGGGCAAATCCTTTTGCGGAAGGAACTGCTGTGGACAGCACAGCCGGGTCGGATCCTTTTGCGGAAGGACCTGCTGTGGACAGCGTAGCCGCGAATGATCTTTTTGCGGAAGGTTCTGCTGTGGACAGCGCAGCCGTGGTGGATCCTTTTGCGGAAGGACCTGCCGTGGACGGCACAGCGGTGCTGGATGCGGCCGGGGAGACTTCTGCTGCAGCAGGCATGGCCGCAGGGAATCCTTTTGCGGAGGAAGGCGCGGCTGCAGGCCTTGTGCCGGATGATTTTGTGCTGGAAGGAGACATCAGTCTGACTGCTGTCTGGGGCGCAGAGGAAAAGCCGCAGGAGCAGGCGACAGACGCAGCGCCTGCCGGGGAGAACTCCGGCGGGGATAATGACAGCGCCCAGACGCCGTTTTTCACCGAAGAGGGAAGCGGCGGAGAAAGCCCGGCAGAGTCCGCACCAGCGGAAACAGACGGAACCGGGACGGGACCGGAAGAGACCGCGCCGGCAGAGAATGGCGGCGACGGAACAGGAATAGATGAGTCTGCGCCGGCAGAGAACGACGGCGGCGGAACGGGAACAGAAGAGACCGCGCCGGCGGATATTGACGAAACCGGTACAGGATTGGAGGATCCCGCACAGGCCGGGAGCCTGATCATTGGCGAAGAGACCGGCGATCCGGCCCTCCCCGCTGCCGGGGAAAGTGCCGGCGAAGAAAAGGCAGAGGAAAAGACCGAAAAGGAGGTCTTTTTCAGCGAAGGCGGTGGGACAGATACGGCCAATGAGAGGGCCTCGAATTCCCGCGGGGAGGAGACGACCAGATATACGGTCACCTTCCAGGCCAACGGGGGATATTTTGAGGATGGACAGACCTCTGTCACCAGGAGGATCCGGGAGGGCCGCTCCATCGAGGCCGATCGCGACCGCTACGAAGAGCCGGAGAGAGAGGGCTTTGCCTTCAAGGGCTGGAGCCTGACAAAGGACGGCAAGGCCTTCGAGGAGTACGAGGTCACGAAGGACCTGACTGTCTATGCCGTCTGGGCGGAGCTCAAGACCATCGTCTTTGATGCCAATGGGCACTATCTCAAAGGCTGGCCCTTTGGCCGGATCCGGACCACCCGCTGGGAGGAGACCTTCGAGAAGGGCGAGAAAATCGACCTGGAAGAATATGATTCATTTTATTACGACGACATATGGGAGAAATTCGGCGGTTGGAGTTTGACCAGGACCGGGCCCGCTCTGACTTCCAACACCTATACCGTGACTAAAGATGTGACCCTCTACGCCGTCTGGATCGGGGATCTGGAGGACGCGGAGATCCAGCTGGCCAAGAGCAGCGTTGTTTATACCGGCAAGGCACAGACACCGGCCGTGACGGTGGAATATAACGACAGGACTCTGGTGAAGGGGACGGATTATACGGTCGCCTACAGCAATAACACCAAAGCCGGCAGGGCGACGGTCACAGTTACCGGCATGGGAAGGTTTACGGGCAAGGTCAGCACAACCTTTACCATCACGAAGAGGCCCCAGAGCCTGACGCTGACGACAGGGGCGTCCAGGCTGTCGGTCGGCACCTCGACCACGGTCAAGGGGAGCGGGGCCAAGGAGACGACCAGATACACCTACAAGTCGTCCAACACCTCTGTCGCCACGGTCACATCGGCCGGCAAGGTGACTGCGAAAAAGGTCGGAACCGTCAAGATCACGGTCTCGACTGCCGCGACCACCAATTACAAGGCCGGAAGCCGGACGGTCACGATCAAGGTCGTCCCCGGTGTGACCTCAAAGCTGACCGCAGCCAACCAGAAGAAGGGGGTCAAGCTGACCTGGGCCAGGGTCGCCGGCGCCAACGGCTACTATCTCTACAGGGACGGAAAAAAGATCGCCACCATCTCCAAGGGGACGACACTTACTTATCTGGATACCAAAGCCAATAAGAACGGGAGAAAATACGTGTATAAACTGATCTCCAAAGCATCGACCGGGACCAGTACCCTCTACAGGTCTGTGTCCCTCTACAGGACGGCTTCCTCCTCATCGGGCAGCACTTCAAGCGGAAGCTCGCAGACGGGGGCCTCGGGCACATCCACTTCCTCGGGTTCCTCCGGGTCCTCCTCCCAGAGCGGGTCTTCGGGCTCCTCTTCGCAGACATCCGGATCCGGCCCGCTGATGACGACCCGCTTCTGCTTTGAACAGGATTCTGTCGCGGCCACCCTGGACAAGTGCGCCCAAAACGACCTGGCCGTCATCGATTTGGACGGTGTCAGCCAGAGCGTGATCACGGCCGCCAGAAACCGCGGAGTCCAGATCTACGGCTACCTGAACGCGGGCGCGCTGGAGAGCGAGCGCTCCTACTATGAAAAATTCAAGTCCATCCGCCTGGCTGCCTATGACGGCTGGCCCGGTGAGTACTGGGTAGACGTCACCAATACGGCCTGGAAGACCCACCTGATCGAGGAGGCCAGAAAGATGAAGGCCATGGGCGCGACAGGCCTCTACCTGGACAACACCGACATCCTCTATATGGTGGAAGCCGGCTTCCAGGAGGAGAAGACCAGCCTGATCCGCATCGCGCCCACCGCGGGCAATGTCTACAAGGCCCTCAGCGATGTTGTGAAACAGCTCGAAAATACAGTCGGCATCGTCGTCATGCCCAACGGCGGAGATATATTTGTCAGGCGCTTCGTCAAGGACAACCCCGGCCTGCTCAAGACCGTTGTCCAGGAGAGCGTCCTCTATGACGGCAACAAGAGACAGCCCTCCTCCGAGACCAAATATTACACGGAGTATCTGGACTGGTGCATCAGCCAGGGCATTTATGTCAGAGGCATAGAGTATACGACCTCAAGCACCAACGCCCAGACCTGCCAGAATTACTATAAGGACCATGGCTGGCAGGAACTCTATATCAGCAAACATACCTATCTGATGGGAGACTGAAATACCTTTACAAACAGGGGGACGCTCAAGTATACTGACACCGCGGTAAACAGCCTGACGGCAGCTCCGCGCGGAGTACAGAAAAACAGTTAAAAATCAGTAAAAGAGACGGAAAAACAGCAATGAGGTCATGATCCGTCGCACAGATTGCACGGCAGCGGCCGGGACAGGGGTGGATCCCTGCCCCGGCCGATTTAATGAAAAATTTTTTTACAGACAGATCCGCAGCCCCGGCTGCTTTAGCGGGAACATTTTTTGCAGACAAATCAAATTTCAGAGGAGGACTGCTTATTGAAAAAAAGAATTGGATCCGGAATCAGAATCATCAGTATCTCTCTTATTTTATGCCTGATCATACCGGCTTTCGGGCAGACCCCCTCCGGGGCTATGCTGACGGATCCTGACATTGAATATACTTTCGGGGAGGAAGAAGCGGACCCTGCTCAGGAAGAGTTTTTCCGAGAGGAGGACGGAACCACTCCCCCGGATGCTATTTTCGAAGAGGAGGACGGAACCACTCCCCCGGATGGTATTTTTGAAGAGGAGGGAGAAACTGATTCTCCGGACAGCTCTCCTGAACCGGAGAATGGAACAGTTTCTCCGGAAGGTTCCTTCGTAGAGGATGGAGAAACAGTCTCTTCGGACGGTTTTTCTGCAGGAGAAGAAGCCCCGGCCCCCGATGGTTCTTTCGAAGAGGGGGAGTCCCTTCCTTTGCCTGAATACAGAGTCACCTATGAAGCGAACGGGGGAGGATATTTTCTGACAGAGGCCGGAGCCGCGCCGGAGGACATAGAGCAGCCTTTGCCGGAGACGGCGGATAAAGCAGAGACAGAACCGGAACTGCCCGGAAACGCGGCAGAAACGGAGAATTCCTTACCTGATCCGGGCGGCCTGACTTCTTTTGAAGAGGAAGCACTTTCCGGGCAGGCAGTACAGGACTCACAGGACGATCTGGAAATGCAGCCGGCTCAGGACTCGCAAGAAACGCAGGAAATTCCTGAAGTGCAGCCGACACAGGACGCTCAGGAAAAACAGGACATCTCCGAAGCATTTTCTGCTTACACAGAAGCCGTCCCGGAGGGGACGAGGCTCTTCAACAGCAGGCCGGAAAACCTGGTCCCCTATGAGGGATACGAGTTCCTGGGATGGAGCCTGGAGCAGGAGGGCGGGTCCCTCCTGCCTGAGGAGGGATATGAGGTCCGTGAAGATCTCACAGTCTATGCGGTCTGGGAATATAGAGCAGAGGCTGCGGGAACAGACGTTAATGAAGGCGAGCTGTCAGATAAGACGGAGGAGAGCGCCGGTGATATGACGGAGGAGGCAGACGGAGGGTCTGACGCAGAGTCCGTTTCCGGGGAGGAAAGTGAGGAATCCGCCGCAGAGACGATCTTCCTGGAGGAGGAGCCTGCCGGGGAGTCTGTGGCTGAAGATCCCGTCAATGCCGGGGCTGACCAGGCGTCGTCCTCCGCCGGCAGCAGTACGCAGCAGGCGGCCGGTCAGGCAGGCACCGGAAGCTCCGCCCAGGTCAGCACGAAGCTGATCGGCAGCAGGCTGGTGGTCCCGGGCTATCGAAAGATCTCCAAGGCAAAGGTAACTCTGTCCGCGACCAGATACGTCTATTCGGGCAAGGCCAGAAAGCCGCGGGTGACCGTGACGTACGGAAAGGCCAGGCTCAAGCAGGGCCAGGACTTTGCGGTGAGCTACAGCAACAACATCCGGCCCGGAAAGGCCACGGTCAAAATTACCGGCCGGGGAAAATACAGGGGAACCATTACCAGGTATTTTACGATCACGAGAGCTCCCCAGAAGCTGACCCTGAAGGCGCCTGTCAGAATCGCAGCGCGCAGAAAGTACCGGATGAAGGCAGGCGGGGCGAGGGGAACAAAGAAGTATTCATTTAAGTCCTCAAACACCGGAGTGATTTCTGTCACCGCCGCCGGAGTCATTTTTGCCAGGAAGTTGGGAACCGCGAAGATTACAGTCTCCACTGCAGCATCAAAGTATTACGCGGCCGGGAAAAGGACCGTCACAGTCAGGGTCGTACCGGGAGCGACGAGCAGATTCACTGCTCACAACAAGACAAGGGGCTTTCTTTTGAAATGGAACCGGGTGGCCGGCGCAAACGGCTACTACATCTACCGCGACGGAAAGCGGGTCAAGACGATCACGAAGGGCACGACGGTCTCCTGGAGCGATACGGCTGCCGATGTCAACGGCAGGAGATACAACTACCGGATCGTCGCGAAGGCCGCGACCGGGGCGAGTACAGCCTCGCGCTCCTTCAAAGCCTATCGGGCGATCTCGACAGTCGCCGCCTCCTCCACATCGAGGATCCGCTACTGTTTTGAGCAGAGTCTGGTCCCCTCGACACTGGAAAAGTGCCGGAAAAATGATATCGCTGTCATTGACCTGGACGGGATCAGCACCAGTGTGATCAGCACCGCCAAAAGCCGGGGCGTGCAGATCTATGGCTATCTGAACGCGGGAGCCATGGAAAAACAGAGAAGCTATTACGATGACTATAAAAATCTTCGCCTGGCCGAATATGACGGCTGGCCCGGGGAATACTGGATGGACGTGACGAAATCCGCCTGGCTCCAGCACCTCATGAAGGAAGCCAGGAGCATGAAAGCCAGGGGCGCGACGGGCGTCTACCTGGACAACACCGATATTTACTACATGGTCAGATCAGGCTTTGAAAATGATGACGCGGACCTTTTCCGCACACCGCCGTCCGCGGCCAGCACCTACAGGGCCTTGAGACTGCTGGTCAAATCCATTGACCAGAAGGTGGGACTGACGGTCCTGCCCAACGGCGGCGACCATTTCGTGCGCAAATTCGTCGCGGACTGCCCCGGCATCATCAGGATCGTCAACCAGGAGGGAGTCCTCTACGAGGACTTCGAGCCCCAGTCCACCAGCGCGACCAGATATCTGACCAAATACCTTGACTGGTGCAGGGAAAAGGGAATCTATGTGAGGGGCATCGAGTACACGAAATCGGATTCACAGGCCGAAAGAGCCAGGGACTACTACCGCAGACACGGCTGGCTCAGCCTCTATATCAGCAGGCACACAGACCTGGAGGGAGACTGAGAGAATCTGGGATGTTGATTCCAGAGAAGTAATCGGGGGACGTTACCGGGTGACTCGTTTGAGCAGATCTCAATGAGTCACCCGGTACGTCCCCCTGTTCATGTCTGTCTCCGGCTCACATCCGCTTCCGGCTCAATCCCCGGCCGGCCTGATCCGCCGGATAAACCAGATGAAATAGACCGCAAAGGCGATATCCGTGATCAGCCAGGTGATGGGAAAGCCCGCCAGAACAACATTTACGCTGTGATATCTGGGGGCGACAAAAAGGCCCCAGGAGGACCGCAGGACGCAGACCCCGAAAAAGGTCAGCAGGGTCGGCGCCAGGGAATTGCCCATGCCGCGCAGGGCGCCGAAGAGGATCTCGATCGGTATGTAGAGCAGATAAAAGGGCATGAGGAAGCGCATCATGCGCACGCCGATTTCGATGACCTTGGGATCCGTGATGAAGAGGCCCTGCAGGGGCTCTGCA
Organism: Lachnospiraceae bacterium UBA4317; assembly: GCA_002394525.1. The sequence goes on from DGUF01000272.1 coordinate 15,556, forward strand.
AAAATGTAGATCCCCGCGATGACAAGGCCCAGGATGATAAACATCATGACGGCGCAGTCCCGGATGCTCTGCATGACCCGGTCCCACTTGCCGGCCCCGATATTCTGGCCGACGAAGGTCGTGATGGAGATGCCGAAGGACCCGACGACCATCCAGAAGATGGCGTCGATCTTGCCGTAGGCGGCATAGGCGGCGACGGTATCGGTCCCGAAGGTGTTGATGGCGGCCATCAGGACCACATTGGCCAGGGTGTACATGACCTCGGTGAG
>DGUF01000272.1:15948-18931 GCA_002394525.1 Lachnospiraceae bacterium UBA4317
CTGAGCCGGGACCCGCGCTCTCAGAGAGTCTGCCCTGGGAGGATTCTTTCTTCTCTGCTCCGGCCCCTGCGCTCTCCAAATCTCCTGAGACCGTCATGCCTCTGCCTTCTGCATCCGGCTCTGAGACCGTCCCTCCCGTACCTGTCTCTCCCGCGCCTGCGGGACGCAAAGAGACAGACCTGCGCAGAAACAGCAGGACAAGCAGGGCGCTGAGGAACTGACTGAGGATCGTGGCCAGCGCCGCTCCCGCGGCGCCCATATGGAGCCCTGCCACCAGCCATAGATCCATTGCGATATTGAACAGACAGGTAAAGACCAGGACCAGGAGCGGGCGCCTGGCGTCCCCCATGGACCGCAGGGCCGACGCTCCCATGTTGTAGAGAGCATTGGGGATCATCCCCAGCGCAGTGATCCTCAGATACTGCAGGGACGGCCCCATGACATCAGCCGGCGTATGCATCATGGTCAGAACGGGACGGGCAAAAAAGAAACAGAAAATGCTGCCTGCCAGCCCCAGCCCTGCCGAGATGACAAGAGAGCTGCGCACGGCCGCCCTGAGGGCGGCCTCTTTTTTTGCGCCGAAATACTGGGCCGCCAGGACAGCGGCGCCCCCGGCAAAGCCGACGTAAAACATGATGAAAATACCCAGGACAGAACCCGCCGACCCTCCGACTGCCGACAGGGCCGCCTTGCCGGCGGCCCGGCCCACGATCAGAGCATCCGCTGTATTGTAGAGCTGCTGGAAAAAGGAACTGAGCAGCATGGGAAAAAAGAAGAAGAGGATCTGCTTCCAGATGACCCCTTCCGTGATAGGATTGTAGGATGTTATTTGTGCCATATTGTTGTCTTCTGCAGTTTTTTTAGTAAAATGAGTCATGGTTAACAGTTATCTTTAGAAATACGCGAGCCGCCGGGCACGTGAGCCGCCGGAGACGTAACAGACCGGCTTATTTGCGGGTCACCGGGAACATAACATGAATTCCCGATGACTCATCGCGGACCCCGTCGGACAGGAGGTTGACAATGTCATTTGAAAAAGCATCAAAATACCTGCAGGAGCTCGGCCTGCAGGACAGGATCATCGTTCCGGAGGCCTCTTCGGCCACCGTCGAGCTTGCCGCCCAGGCCATCGGCGTGACCCCGGGCGAGATCGCCAAGACCCTTTCCTTTCTGACAAAGGAAGGCCCGGTCCTGGTCATAGCGGAGGGAACCGCCCGCGTGGACAACCGCAAATACAAGGATACCTTCCACATCAAGGCAAAAATGATCCCGGGAGACCAGGTGGAGGACCTGACCGGCCACGCGCCGGGCGGCGTCTGCCCCTTCGGGATCCGGGAAGGCGTGCCTGTCTACATGGATGAGAGCCTGCGCAAATACGACATCGTCTACCCGGCCGCCGGCGACGACCACAGCGCGGTGAAGCTGACCGTGGATGAACTGGAAAAGGCCGCCCGGGCAGTCGGCTGGGTGGATGTCTGCAAATAAAACCGCGGTGTCAGCGGGGGAGTCTTCGGGGACGTAACAGACTGAGCCAGTCTGTCACGTCCCCTTTGACGCATTTTACGCCCTTTTTATACCCCTGCGAAGCGGAAGATGATCCCGACCACAGCAGAAAAGGCGATGAAGGCGATTGGATGGATCTTGGGAAAGAGCTTCTGGCCGCCGAAGATGATGACTCCGAGCGCGACGGCCTTCCACAGAAACAGGTCCGCCGGGTTGCGGGTGGCGGCAAAGGCGTCGAGATTGATCAGGGCGACTTTGGCCACATTGAGGCCGGCGGCCGTGATCATGGCGATCGAAGCCGGCCGGAGTCCGTAGAGGGCGTGCTGGACGTGGCGGCTGTCCTTGAATTTCTGCAGGAAGCCGGAGATGATCAGGATGATGATCAGGGAGGGGGCTGCCAGCGAAAGGGTCGCGACGATGCCGCCCGGATAGCCCGCGGTCTTGAAGCCGGCATAGGTCGACATGTTGATGCCGATGGCTCCGGGGGTGGATTCCGAGATGGCGATCATATCGGCGATGTCCGCGTGAGAGAACCAGTGGGTCTTGTCGGACATCTCGTACAGGAAGGGCAGGGTCGCCAGGCCGCCGCCGATGGAAAAGAGTCCTGTCTTAAAAAATTCCCAGAAAAGCTGCAGATAGATCATTTGTCCGCCTCCTTTCCGCTTCCGGAGGTCTTGTCATTCGCAGATGTCTTTCCCTTTGTTGAGGCTTTTCCATTCATTGAAGCCTTTTCGTTCACTGATGTCTTTCCGTTCAGGCCGGCCATGCCGGCCTTTTCGTCGCGGAGGGCTCCGATGATCACGCCCAGAGCGCCGGAAATGATGACCAGCAGGGCGGCGGGGACCGCCAGGGGCAGGATGCCGGAGAGGGCGGTCATGAGAAAGACAGCCAGGTAGAGGACCAGGGTGGTCTTATCAACCACAGATTTTTTCCACAGGCGCAGGACGGCCTGGATGATCAGGACACAGACGCAGACCCGGATGCCGGCAAAGGCATTCTGTACGACCGGCAGGTCGGCAAAGCCCTGCAGAAAGGTCGCGATCAACAGGATGATGACGATGGGGACCGACACGAATCCAACGGTCGCGGCAATGGCGCCCGCGACTCCCTTGCGCCGGCTGCCGATAAAGGTGGCGACATTGAGGGCGATGAGGCCGGGCGTACACTGGCCGATCGCAAAATAGTCTGTGAGGTCCTCCGTGGTGGTCCAGCCGCGGTCCTGCACCAGGTCCCGCTCCAGAAGCGGCAGCATGGCGTAACCGCCGCCGAAATTGACTGCGCCGATGCGCAGAAAGGCCAGATATAGGTCCAGAATATCTTTCATGATGAAAACTCCCTGTTGTTGATTCCTCTGACGGACCGGGGCTCCATAAACTGCCTGCCGGTCCGAACCATGGTTTCAAAGATATGTCGTTTATTGAGTACAAAATAGATGCATAGTATAGGTGGTCAACTGCCAGCGGACCTTCTACGCACATAT
>DGUF01000272.1:19055-27728 GCA_002394525.1 Lachnospiraceae bacterium UBA4317
GTTCCACTCAGGTTTTTGCGTTGAAAACAACGATGCTTCGCATTGTCACAAAAACGCTTCGAATTTCGAGGTGGTCTGAACAGACAACGTGAAGCCTCCTGTTTTCAGCCGCCGGATCAGGAAGTCTGTACGGGCTTTTCCACGCAAAAACCGGCAGACGCCCGGTGGTTTTACATTCTCAGCCATCTGTCGTTTCCGCTTCAGGCAGAGTTCTGTTATTCTGGTCGTATGTGATCATGCTGATACCAAAGAGACGCAAGAGCGCTGGAGGGAGGAATTCGCTATGATCGCCGGAATGACCTTCTATGAAATATTTGCCTATTTTCTTGTATACTCCTTCATCGGTTGGGTGGTGGAGGTCGCCTATCACGCGGTGACGCTTGGCAAAGTCGTCAACCGGGGGTTCCTGAACGGCCCGGTGTGCCCGGTCTACGGGGTTGGCATGGTACTGGTGTTCGCGGTGATCGATCTGGCGGCGGGGACAAGCGTGGGCGGAATCGGCCAGGCCAATGCCGGGATCGTCTTCCTGGCCGGAATGGTCCTGGCCTCTACCGTGGAGTTCATCGGCGGGTGGGGGCTTTATCACATTTTTCACGCCAGATGGTGGGATTACCGGAAAAAACCTTTTAACCTGGGCGGCTACGTCTGTCTGGAATTCAGTATATACTGGGGCCTCGGCGCTCTTCTTGTGACGCGTGTCCTGCACCCGGTCGTGGACCGGTTTTCTGCCGGGCTGGTCCCGGAAAAATGGGGCTGGCCCCTGATGGCAGTGCTCTATCTGACCTATTTCGCGGACGCTGTCGTGACAGTCCTGATCGTCCTTGGCCTCAATAAGCGCCTGGCGGAACTCGACCGACTGCGGGCTTCCATGCGCATAGTCAGCGATGATCTGAGTGAGCGGATCGGGAACCGGACACTGGAATCCATGCAGCGCCTCGATGAGAGCCGGGTTCAGGCCGCCCTTGCCAGGGCAGAGCTGCGGGATGCCGTGGAAGAGCGCCGCGAGGAGACAGAAAAAGAGCTTGCTCGCAGGAAGGCGGAAGTGGAGGCGCGCAATGAACAGCTCCGGGAATCTGCAGCTGCCTTTGTTGAAGATGTCAGAACTGCTGCGGAGGCTTCCGCGAGAGCTCGCGCGGAAGACAACCGCCGGCGCCGCAGGGAGATGGAGGAACGTGCCGCACAGCTGCGGGCCGCGATCAAAAAACACCGTGTTTTCGGCGCCCGGCGTCTGATGAAAGCCTTCCCTGCTCTCTCCTGGGAGAAAGATACCTATGATGAGATCATGAAGGACCTGCGTGAGGAGATCTACGGCGAAGATCACAGAAAGGAATGAAAACCGCAGGAGAAATAAAGAACACAGGGAGAAATGAAGAACCACAGGAGAAATAAAGAATCACAGGAGAAATGAAGAGCCACAGGAGAAATAAAGAGCTGCAGGGAGATATTAAAAACTGCAGGAAAACATGAAAAACCGCCGGGGCGAAAAAGCCCCGGCGGCATTTTTTTACTTATTTTCACTTATTCCGGAACGGAGATATACCCGTTGACGGCGGCCCAGGCTGCCGTTTTGGGGGAGGCCAGGTAGATCTGGACCTTGGAGGTGCCCATGCGGCCCAGGAAGTTGCGGTTGTTGGTGGCGACTACGACTTCATTGTCGGTCAGGATGCCGCCGGCCCGTCCGCAGCAGAGGCCGCAGCCGGGATGGGTGACCATGGCGCCCGCTTCGACCAGGGTCTCGAGGATCCCGGCCTCCAGGGCCTCGCGGTAGATCTTGCGGCTGGCCGGGGTCACGATCATCTTGACGAAGGGCGCGACCTTTCTGCCCTTGAGGATCTGTGCCGCAGCGGCCAGGTCCTCGAGCCGGCCGTTGGTGCAGGAGCCCAGAAAGACCTGGTCGACGGCCAGCCCTGCCTCTTCGCTGACAGGATGGATGTTGTCCACCTGGGAGGGACAGGCCATGACCGGCACGAAGTCCTCGGCCCGGTAGGTCAGGACCCTGTCATAGACTGCGTCCGCGTCGCCGCGCAGGCTCTGCAGGAAGGCGTCCTTGCGGAAATCCTCAGCGGGAATGCCGCAGTATTCGGCGGTCTTTTCATCGGGAGCGAAGAGGCCGCACTTGGCGCCGCACTCGACCGTCATGTTGGACATGGTCATCCGGCTGGCCACGCTCATGGCATCGAAGGTGGAGCCGGTGAATTCCAGGGACTTGTAGGTCGCCCCGTCGGCGCGCAGGTCGCCCAGAACCTGCAGGATGACATCCTTGGAGGTCACATTGGAGGGCAGGGTCCCGTTTACCTCGACCTTGATAGTCTCCGGAACCCGGATCCAGAGCTTGCCGGTGCCCAGGATTCCGGCCATCTCCGTGTAGCCGATGCCGGTCGAAAAGGCTCCCACGCAGCCGTAGGTGACTGTGTGGCTGTCGGTGCCGAAGGCGATGTCGCCGGACTTTACATAGCCGGCCTCGGTCATCAGCTGGTGGCAGATCCCGTCGGACCGGTGGACATTTCTGACCCCGTATTTTGCGGCGAAGGCGTCGCCCTTTGCGAAATGGCGGGCATCGTCCAGCTGGCTGGCCGGAACCAGATGGTCGTAGATCAGGACCATTTTGTCGGGATCCCAGATCTTCGAGAAGCCCATCTCCTCAAACTTGTCCGCGACGAAGGGGATAAAGATGTCGTGGACCATGACCCGGTCCACATTGACCGTGACGATTTCGCCCGGACTAACCTGCTCACACCCGATGTTGTGGGCGATGATTTTTTCAATGAGAGTCATTCCCATCGCTTACTCCTTTCCTGAATACAGCGGCCGCTCCGCGGGGGAAGGGGCCGTGCTGTCACATGCTTTTGTTATGCGCCTGAGCTCCTCACTTGCTGATCCCGTTCAGGCGCTGCATGGCCTTTACCAGGCCGCCGGCCTCCAGGATGTCGAGGAGATTCTGCGGGAGCGGAGAAATCGGATAGGTTTTTTCTTTGTAAACGATGGAGTCGCCGACGCGGACGGTGATCTCGTCGCCCTCCTGCACATCTTTGACCAGGTCGGCATTTTCAATAAGCAGGAGGCCGTTGTTGATGGCATTGCGGAAAAAGATCCGCGCGTAGGAGCCCGCGATGACGCAGCGGATGCCCAGGGCCTTGATGACCTCCGGGGCCTGCTCGCGGGAGGAGCCGCAGCCGAAGTTTTTGCCCGCCACGATGATATCGCCCTCATGGATCCGGGCAGCCAGCTCCGGGCGCAGCGGGGAGAAGGCGTAGGGACGCATATCGTCCACGGTTTTCAGTGCCAGATATTCGGTGGGCATGATGATATCTGTGTCGATATCATCGCCCAGCAGCCAGACTTTTCCGGTGAATTCTTCCATATTCTGATCCTTTCCAGGTTGAAGCAAAATGAGTCACAGCTCCCGGGTCACGGGGACGCAGCAGACTGACTCACAGATCCTGCGGCCCACAGTCCCTGCCCCTGGTTGAGTCATTGGGGCGGGATCGTTCGGAGACGCAGCAGACTGTGTCACAGATCCTGCGGCCCGCAGATCTCCCCTTTGACAGCGGAGGCGGTGACGGTCGCGGCGGAGCCCAGATAGACGAAGGAGTCCCTGTGGCCGGCGCGGCCCTTGAAGTTGCGGGTGCCGGTGCTGATGAGGACCTCGCCCTCGCCGATGACGCCCTGGCAGCTTCCCCAGCAGACGCTGCAGTTGGGGTTCATGACGATGGCGCCGGCCTCCATGAAGGTGTCGAGGATACCCTCTTTCATGGCGGCGAGATAGACCTCGCGGCTGGCGGGGACGACCAGGAAGCGGACAGTCGGGGCGACCTTTCTGCCCTTGATGATGGAAGCGCCCAGGCGCAGGTCCTCCAGGCGGCCGTTGTTGCAGGAGCCCAGAAAGGCCTCGTTGATCTTTGTGCCCGCGCAGTCGCTGACAGGGGCGATGTTGTCGACAAAGTGAGGCTTTGCGACGACGGGGACGATGGTGGAGAGGTCGATGTCATAGACCTTCTCGAAGACGGCGTCGGGGTCGCTGGCAAAGCAGGCGGCGGGCTTTCTGCCGCCGTGGGCGGCCAGGTAGTCCAGAGTCACCTGGTCGACCTCCATCAGGGCGGTCTTGGCGCCGGCCTCGACGCAGAGGTTGCAGATCGCGATCCTGTCGCTCATGGTCAGAGAGGCCATGCCGGGACCCGCGAACTCCATGGCGTGGTAGTTGGCGCCGTTGGCGCCGATCTGCCCGATGATGGTCAGGATCAGGTCGCGGGCCGTCGCGCCGTTTGTAAGGCTCCCGGTCAGGTTGAAGCGCAGGGTCTCGGGAACCAGGACCCAGGACTTGCCGGTCACCATGCCGTAGAGATAATCGGTACATCCGACCCCGGTTCCGAAGGCACCCAGGGCACCGTAGGCGCAGGTGTGGCTGTCCGCGCCGAAGATCAGCTGGCCGGGCACCACGTGGTTCTCGATCATGACCTGATGACATACGCCCGCGCCCTCATAGAAGGTGATCCCGTTCTCTTTGGCAAAATCCCTCATTTTTTTCTGGGACGCCGCGGTCTTGGGGCTGTCGCAGGGGACATTGTGGTCGACGATCCAGACCAGTTTGGACACATCCGCGATGTGCGGGTGCTTGAGATTGTTGTACATATCGATGGTCAGGTGCGTGGTGCCGTCGTTGCTCATGAGATAATCCAGCTCGACAGTATGGATATCATTGGCATGTACTTCTTTGACACCCGCGGCCCTTGCCACGATCTTTTCAGCAATGGTCATTCCCATATTGATTTCTCCTGTAGATGATCAGCTTTTGCGAAAAAAAGCTGCAATGAGTATGTGCTTTCGGCTCTGAATACAGCTGCCCTGACTATGTGTGTAACAGCCGGCAGCCGGCTGCAGTCCGGACCGGGTTCGATGTCTGGTCAGTCCCGGTCGAGAGAGGCGATCAGACCGCCCTGGTCCAGGATCCCCTGCAGGTGCGCGGGGAGCTTGGTGCAGGCGTAGGTCCTGTCGCCGGCTGTGACGGTTCCCTCGCTCAGGGCGAGCTCGATGTCGTCCCCGGCCTTCACATTGTCATAGAGGTCCTTGCAGACGATCGCGGGCAGGCCGATATTGATGCAGTTGCGGTAAAAAATGCGGGCGAAGGACTTGGCCAGGACCGCCTTGACCCCCAGGGCCTTGAGCACGCTCGGAGCCTGCTCGCGGGAGGAACCGCAGCCGAAATTTTCGGCGGCCACGACATAATCGCCGGGCTTCACATTTTTGGCAAAATCAGCGTCGAGAGACTCGAAAGTGTGCGGAGCCATCTCCTCGACGGAGGGGAACAGCAGGTACTGCGAAGCAATGATCTGATCTGTGTCCACATCATTGTCAAATTTAAAAACTTTTCCCATGGTCTTCCTTTCATTAAGACAGCAGGCAACAGAGAAAGCCGGCGCCGGCGGCAGCCGGTCCGGGAGGCCTGCCATTGACATACATTTGTTTACCGCGTCACAGCGGTGAATTTCCATATATCATAGCATAAAACGGCGCCCGCATACAACAAAAAGGAAAAGCCCCTGCGCTGCACCCGTTTCACTCGGGTTTTGCCTGAAAACCCATGCCGGAACATCTCGAAGCCGGAGGCTGTGAATAAGAAATATGCGCCCTCCTGAAGGCATCGGACATGGAAACGCGCGGCAAAAAGACAGGGACAGGCCGGAAAAACTGTGTTGAGAAAGAGCCCGCCTGCTGATAAGATAGATGAAAGCGGGATCACAGACCCCCGCGTGGAACCCTTTGAAAGGCCTGTGCGGAGGTTCGGAAAAACCGCTGAGACAGGGCCGGAAAGAACAGCAGAATGCAGAATGTGGAGGCAGTTATGAAGAGAATGATCATTTGTGTAACCGCGATCGCCGCGATCGCGGCCATTGCCATTACGACGATCTCGGTTCCGGAGAGATTTGACTGAGCCAGAGACTGAGCGAAAAAGAGACGAAAGAGCCCGGGACGAAAAGCCGGGGTGAAAAAGCCTGGAGAAAAGCCGGGGACAGTATAAGCCGGGGGATATAGCAGCCGGCTCGTTTGAGTGGAACTCAAAAGAGTCAGCTGCTATATCCCCCGGCTTGCTGTGAGCAGAATTCAAAAGCGTCAGCCGGTATGCCGCCCCGTCTCGGTGTGAGCAGAACTTAAAAGAGTCAGCCTATACGTCCCTCCGACTCACTGCCTCTCCCACAGATTCATACGGCTCTCCGAAGAGATACTTCCGGAAGGGAAGGAGGGCGGACAGCAGGACCTGTCCCAGGATCAGGCAGGAGATGACCTCGCCCGCTCCGACGGTCAGGACAAAATAGGGAATGCCGCCCGGGATGTGGTAGGCATAGCTCAGGACAAAGGGAATGATCAGGGCATTGGTTATGATGGGCGGGATGGAGACCAGCCAGCGGTTTTTGCGAAGGGCATAGCCGGCCACGACACCCAGGAAGGTCGCCAGGGTGCCGAAAATAATATCCATCATGACACAGCCGGTGATGATATTGCTGATCAGGCATCCGATGGTCAGGCCCGGGACAGCGGCAGGCGTAAAATAAGTGAGGACGACCATAGCCTCGGAGAAGCGGACCTGGATGGCGCCGCTGGCCAGCCCGAAGCCGGATGCCATAATGGTCAGGACTGTGTAGAGGGCGGCGATGATCGCGGCCCGGGTCAGAAAGGCCGGAGTTGCCATGGCCAGACTGAATGAATATTTCTTTTTCATATGTCCTCCCACTGTCTTATTTGAGCAGCAAACCCTTATTTAAAAAGCGAACCCTTATTTAAGCAGCGAGACTTTATTTAAGCAGCGAGCCTTTATTTGAGCAGTGAGCCTTTATTTGAGCAGCGAGCCTTTCAGCAGCAGGTCGCAGTCGACGTTGCCGCTGATGCCGGGGATCCTGCCCCTGGAGGAGAACTGCCAGACGTCATATTTGGTCGGGGCCGTCATGGAATTGGCCCTGGACCAGATGTTGTCGGCATAGGAGTTGGTTCCCCAGTAGGCGTGCCAGGTCGAGAAGCGGGTGAGCTTCGAAGGCGTGTAGTAGCTGTTGAGGTAGTGGAGATTAAAGTAGTAGCCTGCCCGGCGGCCGCCCCTGGTAATCGTGTTGCAGAAGTCGTAGGTCATGTTAGTGATCTCGTTCCGCCCCGGATAAGCGCCGCGCTTGTTGGCCTTCTTCATGGAGTCATATTCCCAGTCAAAGTAGACAGGGAGGTTGAGGCTGTATTTTCTGATGACGCGGAGGCAGAATTTGGCCTCTGTGACCGCCATGCTCCTCGTGTAGGCGTAGCTGAACCAGTAGATACCCACCTTCAGGCCGGCAGCCTTTGCCTTTTTGATGTTGGAGTAAAAATATTTGTCGATATTGGAGCTGTTGTGGCCCGCCCGGATGATCACGGCCTTGACGCCCGAGGCCTTCACCTTCTTGAAATCGATATTGCCCTGGTGCTCCGAGACATCGATCATGTGGGTGTATCTGGCCGAATTGGACAGGCTGCCGACCATCCGCCCGCTGGAATCGAAGCGGTAGGTCATGTTGCCGATCTTCTGGACACCGGTCAGGAGAGCCCCGTAGTGGCCCTTTTTGTTGCAGCTGGCATAGTAGCGGCTGCCGGACACGGTGAACCAGCCGGTGACCATGTGATATTTGGAATTAAAATAATAGCGCCTGGATCCGACCTTGCGGAAACCCTTAGAGACCACGCCGGCATAAGGCCTGGAGGAAGGATTCAGGTAATAGAAATATTTTCCGATCTTTACGATGCCGGTCAGGATCTGGCCCTTTCCCTTGTAGCCGAGTCTGGTGCTGGCATAGTAGCGCTTTGTCCCCACCTTAAAGAAGCCGGTCTTGAGATTGCCGCTCTTATCAAAGTAGTAGAGCCGGTTGCGGTATTTTACAAAGCCTGTCTTGTATTTTCCCCTGGAGTCCTTCAGCCGCAGGTTGTTTCCGACCTTGGTCCAGGTCAAAGAGGCTGCGTTCACAGAGAGTGTGGTATCCGTCCTGTTGGTATTGAGTCCGCTGCGGTCGTTCTCTGCGTTTTTCTCCTGCACGAGTCCTGCTGACAGAGATTCCTGCAGATCCGTGCGCACTGCTGCGAACGCATGGATCCCGGTTGTACCTGTCAGAAGCGTGCACAGTAAAAACACAGAGAGCAGCTTCGTGAACTGTTTTTGCATACACCCTCCAAAGCATTAAAATGATAGATAATAAAAGATAAATAGTTCGGTTGTGGGAAAGTTAGTAGATCAATGAGTCAGTATATAGGAAAAAGAAGGATATGTCCATTAATTATTTATAATCGCCCCGCTCACCCCTCCGGGGATCGCGTGTCTTTTTTGCTCATACTCGTGGCCCGGTCAAATGCCCGTGGCCGTCTGCGTGCGGGCACGCGCCGTGGGAGCCGGGTCAGGGTCGTAAAAGCCGGAGCGCTCCGTGCGGCTCAGGCCGCACTCCCGCGCTCCTGCCACGAGTATTCGCAAATCGCCCCGCTCACCCCTCCGGGGATCGCGTGTCTTCTTTGCTCATACTCGTGGCCCCGCGCTATGTCCGCGCAACCGGATGTACGGGTACATCCGTCTGTGCGGCCGCACCGCGGGAGCTTTTACGGTAAAAAAAGAACACCAGCCCCGGAATAAAATCCTCAGAACTGATGCTCTCGTGCGCCGTCAGGGACTCGAACCCT
>DGUF01000281.1 GCA_002394525.1 Lachnospiraceae bacterium UBA4317
GCCAGCGAGGGTAGAGCGAGAGCGTGCCCAAGGCGTTTGTGCAACTTGACGAGTCGGGGTTTACTTGACCACCTTTTGACCCTTACATCATTGAATCTTTTTTACACTTATTCCAGTTCAAAGAGGCAGGGATCTCACATGTTCAAAAACCTTCGCTACCGGTTCGCGCTTTTTATGCAGGGCAGATACGGCACTGACCAGCTCTCCCGTTTTTTGTCCGTTCTCGTCATCGTCCTGTTGATCGCCGAATGGGTCCTCAAGCATTTTCTGGCAGTTCCCGGTGTCCTGCACCTGCCTGCCATCATCGGCTACATCTATGTGATCCTGCTGTTTATCATTTACTTCAGGACCTTTTCCCGCAATATCCCCCGGCGCTACGCCGAGAACCAGAAATATCTGGCCCTGCGGGACAAGTTCCTCTCCTTTTTCGGCGGGAAGAGACCCAGCGCCGCCCAGCGGATCGAATATCATATTTACAAGTGTCCCCAGTGCAGGCAGAAGATCCGCATTCCCCGGGGAAAGGGAAGGATCATGGTGCGCTGCCCCAAATGCGGGACGGAATTCATGAAGCAGAGCTGAGCCCGTCTGCATAAAAAACGGGCGGGATCAGGCCGGATCCCTTTTCTCATTTCCGGGAAGACCTGAGTCAGGCCCTCGCCAGGGCCCCGGCCGGGCCCCACAGGAGGTTATCAACAGAAAATGTTCGGATATATAAGGATCAATGAAGCTGAGCTGCGGATACGGGAACTGGACCTGTACCGCAGCTATTATTGTGGCCTGTGTGAAGACCTCCTCAGCTATCACGGGAGGTTGAGCCAGCTGACGCTCAATTATGACACCACCTTCCTGGCCCTGCTCCTGACCAGCCTCTACGAGCCCGCGGACGAAATCCGCGGGGAGGGCAGGTGCATCGCCCACCCCCTGAAAAAACATTCCTTCAGCCGCAATGCCTACACAAAATACGCGGCGGACATGACCGTCCTTCTGGCCTGGTATTCCTCCAGAGATGACTGGGAGGACGAGCGGAAGCTCCGGGGGCTGGTGGTCTCCGGGGCCCTGCGCGGGGCCTTCGACACCGTCTGTGCCGGACACCCGGAAAAGGCCGCCCACACCGCCCGCTGTCTGGAAAGGCTGCGCGAACTGGAAAAACAGGGGGAGGGCGCCACGGCCGATGAAACCGGCGCCTGCTTCGGCGGCCTTCTGGCAGAGATCTTTGCCTATGAGGAAGACGCATGGGCTCCCGCCCTCCGCCACATGGGCTTTTACCTGGGAAAATACATCTATCTCCTGGATGCCTACGACGACCTGGACAAGGACGCGGAGACCGGAAGCTTCAACCCCCTCCTCCCGGTCCGGAAAAGGATGGTGGAGACCGGAGACGATTTTGACGGCTACATGCGGTCCCTGCTCAATATGCTCATGGCTTCCTGCTGCCGGGCATTTGAGGCATTGCCCATTGTAGAAAATGTTGATATACTGCGGAATATATTGTATTCCGGCGTCTGGTCGAAATTTGAAGAGATCTATGCCAAACGCACAGGGACGGGAGCGGATGCCGGCTCTTCTCCGGATGAAGATCCCGGACCGGCCGATGGAGAGGACGCAGTCCTTTCTGCGGAAGAAGATCCCGGACCGGAGACGGAGCCGGGGGAAGGACCCGGCCAGTCCCGGGAAACGACCGTTTAAACCGGGCAGAGAATGTCAGGGCCAGCAGGGCAGTCAGGGCCGGGCAGGACCGGACCGGCAGGGCGCTTTAACTTCAGAGAGTTTCAGAAAAACAGGTAAATATCATTATGTCAGATCCGTATAAAATCCTCGGGATCTCCCGGGACGCCACCGACGACGAAGTAAAAAAGGCCTACCGGCAGCTGAGCCGCAAGTATCACCCCGATGCCAACGTCACCAATCCGAACAAGGACAAGGCGGAGGAGATGTTCAAGCAGGTGCAGCAGGCCTACCAGCAGGTCATGTACGAACGCCAGCACCCCTATTCCTCCGCGGGATCCTCCTATGGAAGCGGCCCCGGCCGTCCAAACGGAGCCGGTTCCTCCGGCGGCCCCTATACCAGGCCGGGCGGCACGGGCGCGGGCGGGCCCCAGACCTGGCGGGATGAGAACGGGACGACCTACACCTATTACGGTGATTTCGAGAGCTTCTCCGACTTCTGGAACGAATTTTTCAACTCCTACGGATTCGGCGGCCAGGGGACGCGTCAGGACGAGAGCGAGGAGGCCATCCACCTGCGGGCGGCCGCCAGCTACATCAACCACGGCATGTTCCAGGAGGCCCTCAATGTCCTCTCCGCCATGGAGGAGCGCAGCGCCCCCTGGTACTACTACAGCGCCGCGGCCAACAGCGGGCTGGGCAACGACTCCATCGCCCTCGAGCACGCCCGGCGGGCTGCCTCCATGGAGCCGGACAATCCCAACTACCAGAGCATGCTCCGCCAGCTCGAGTCCGGCGGCCGCTGGTACAACACCCGCCAGCAGAGCTACGGATACCCCTCCACGGCGGGCGGCCAGTGCGTGCGCATGTGCGCGACCTATGTGTGCCTGAGCAGTCTCTGCAATCTCTGCTGCTGCGGCAGCGGACAGCGGGGCTGCTGACAAAAGGCCGGCGGGACCTGTCCGCGGGACCTGCTCTCCGGATGCGGCTGCCGCGGGATCAGAAAAAGCGGGACCCGCCCGCCGGATGCGGCGATCGCGGGATAAAATTTAAAAAAGGCGATAAAAAAAGAGCTGCAGACGTCTGGTATGCTACCCGTCAAGAGGA
>DGUF01000085.1 GCA_002394525.1 Lachnospiraceae bacterium UBA4317
CGGGCCAGGGCGGTCGCGCGCTCGATATCATTGGAGGCGCCGGTCGTGACGCTGTCGAACTTGAGCTCCTCGGCGGCCCGGCCTCCCAGGAAGCCGATGATCATGGCCTCCAGCTCGGCCTTGCTGTTGAGATATTTCTCCTCCTCGGGCACCTGCATGACATAGCCCAGGGCCCCCATGGTGCGGGGGACGATGGTGATCTTCTGAACGGGCTCGGAGTTTTTCTGGACCGCGCTGATCAGGGCATGGCCGACCTCGTGGTAGGACACGATGCGGCGCTCCTCCCTGCTCATGATCCGGTCTTTTTTCTCCTTGCCGACCAGGACCTGCTCGACTGCTTCAAACAGGTCTTTCTGGCTGACATACTGGCGGTGGGCCTTGACGGCGTTGATGGCCGCCTCGTTGATCATATTGGCCAGGTCGGAACCGACGGCTCCGCTGGTGGCCAGGGCGATCTCCTCCAGGTCGACGGTCTCGTCCATCTTGACATCCTTGGCGTGGACCTTGAGGATGGCAATGCGGCCCTTGAGGTCGGGCCTGTCGACGATGATACGCCGGTCAAAGCGGCCCGGGCGCAGCAGGGCCTTGTCCAGGATCTCTGGCCGATTGGTGGCCCCGATGATCAGAATGCCCTTGGAGGCCTCGAAGCCGTCCATCTCGGACAGAAGCTGGTTGAGCGTCTGCTCCCGCTCCTCATTGCCCCCGCCGTAGCGGGAGTCGCGGCTGCGGCCGATGGCGTCGATCTCATCGATAAAGATAATGCAGGGCGCGTTCTTGTTGGCCTCCTTGAAGAGGTCGCGCACACGGGAGGCGCCCACACCGACATAGAGCTCTATGAAATCCGAGCCGGTCAGGGAAAAGAAGGGGACGTGGGCCTCGCCCGCGACCGCCTTGGCCAGCAGGGTCTTGCCGGTTCCGGGAGGTCCCACCAGCAGGGCGCCCTTGGGCAGCTTGGCGCCGATCTTGACATAGCGGCCGGGGTTGTGGAGGAAGTCGACGACTTCGACCAGGGACTCCTTGGCCTCGTCCTCACCCGCGACATCCTTGAAGGTGACGCCGGTCTCCTTCTGCACATACTCCTTGGCCGTGCTCTTGCCTACATTAAAGAGGCCTCCCCGGCCCCCGCCCATCCTGCGGAAGAGGATGCTGAGCAGCCCCCACATCAGAAGGACGGGGAGCACATAGGACAGCAGGAAGGAGACCACCATGCCCGAGCTGTCGGGGACATAGGGGTTGAGGGTGATCTTGGCGTCCAGCAGCCGCTGGGTCAGGGCGTCCTCGGACTCCGCGATACCCGTGTAGAGCACGGCATCCGAATCCTTGAGGTGGATCTCCAGACGGTCGGCCTTCATATCGACCTCCGTCACCTTCTCCTGCTGGATATACTTTATGAATTCATTGTAGGAGATCTTTCTGGACTCTCCATTGTCCCTGAGAAAATAGCTGATGCAGGAGAAGGCAATGATCGTCGCCAGCAGCAGGATAAAGAGACTCTGCCTGTGCGATCCGCCGCTTCCCTTTCCATCTCCATCGCCGTTTTCATCATTTCCGCCGTCTTTTCCGCCGTTTCCCTTGCGGCTGCCGCGGTCGTCATCCCCTCCCCCGAAGAGATCTCCGGGATTGAAGAAATGAAAACGGTGATCCAAATCCGAATTCCACATTTTCATATTTGTGGTTATGTCCTCCTGTTTACAGATAAGTGTGTATAAAAAGGCCAGGTCCGGGAATATCAGGCGCCCGGGCCGCTGTCTTATTATAAAGAAGAAACACCTTCAAGGCAATCACTGAAAGAGGCCGTCGTCCTTTTTTACAGGCTTTTGGTCCTCTTTTTCCGGGCCTTCCTCATCCGGTCCTGCTCCGGCCCTCCCCTCTTCGTCATGCTTCTGGTCGCTGAGCATGGAAACGGTCACGTTGGGGAAGGGCACATTGATCCCGTTCCGGTAGAAGATCTGCAGGATCTCCTTGTTCATGTATCTGATCACGCCCTTGATATCAGCCTCGTTGCAGGAGGCTATGATCAGCAGACGGACCCCGCTGTCTCCGAGCTCACTGACACCCAGATAGTTGGGGCCGTCCAGGATGGCCCTGTTGTTCTTCTTCAGGGCGGGAAGCTCCTTCCCGAGGACCTCCTCGACAAAGTCAAGGTCCTGGCCGTACTCTATATCGATCGTGCATGTCGCCACGGACATATCCTTGGTCATGTTCAGGACGCCGGAGATCTCGCTGTTATTGAAGATCTTGACATTTCCGTCCGGGCCCAGGACCTTGGTGGTCCGCAGTCCGATGTCCATGACCGTCCCCCGGAAACCGCCGATCGTGACAATGTCTCCCACGCGGAATTCCCCTTCAAAAACGATGAAGATCCCTGCCAGGATATCCTTGATCAGGCTCTGGGCGCCCAGGCCGATGATCAGGGAGAGGAGCCCGGCGGAGGCCAGGAGGCTGGTGGAATCCACACCAAAGAGATGGATGCCGTAAAACAGGGCTCCGATGGCGCTGCCGTATTTGAGGACAGAGACCAGGAGATGGCCGATCGTCTCGCCCCGGGCCCCCAGCAGGGAGGCAAAGAGGCTGATCGGGATCCGGGCCAGGGAAACCACGATAAAGGTCAGGATCAGGACCAGCATGCAGGCGCTGAGGGCAAAGACATTGAGCCCCTTCTCCCAGTTTCCGCTCAGGATGTAGGTGATGACCGATTCCTCTCTGAGGAAAGAGTTCGGACTCAGGGCCGAGACCGCCACGTAGAGAAAGAGGAGGCTCGCCGCTATGCCGATCAGGGTGAGCAGCTTCTGCTCCGGTGTCTTCTCCCTCCAGGGGATCCCCCGGTTGTCCCACCTGGACGAGGCGCTGACTGTCGACACCGTATCGCCGGACGGCAGGATGATATTGAAGATCGCGCGTCCGATCCGGGTGTGGCCCCTGGACCCGCTCATGGAGGAGTAAAGGATCTCCTCCTCCTTTGTCGTCAGCGTGACCGTGGCCGACAGGATCAGGAGCAGGATCAGGCTCGTCACTGCCGTGAGAACGGAGACCTCCAGACGGGCGCCGAACATGCCCTCCTCCGGAACCGCCGCCTCCAGAAAATATCCGTCATTGTAGCGGAAATACCGGAACCAGGTCCTGCCGTTGACACGGAAGAAGCCATAGTAGTCATCTCCCGAAAAAGCATTCTCCGGAACCCCGAGATCCGCGGCCTTTTTCCCGACCCTCGCTTCATAGGGCGAATACTGGCAGATATGGTCCTCGCTGTCGTCATAGAGGACCATATAGCCGCCCTTGAGCATATTGGAGCTGAGGATCGATTCCAGGCCGGTCGAGGCCAGGACTCGTTCTGTCAGCTCCGAGTCCAGCTGGACCTGCAGCATGGAGTGGTGCTCCGTGATCTGCGCCGCGTCCTCAGACTTCTTTCCGGTCCCTGTCTTTCCCAGAGACTCCTCGTATTCCAGGCGGGAGACATAGACCGTATCGCCCCTTTTGTCTTTTTTCGTGTAATAGTTGAAAGCGACACCGACGAACTGCCCCTCCTCCCCCAGATCACTGGCCATGGGGTCCTGAACAAAGGAATCGAGCTTGCCGTCGACCACCTGAAGGAAGGGATAGGACTGGTCTTTCTCGTCATGGCTGATCGTGAAAAACCAGTTCGGCGTGGATGTCGCGATCGTGCGCCCACAGTCGTCATAGACATAGATGGATTTGAGGTTGTTTCTGTCACAGAGCTCCTGCAGACGGGCAGAGGATCCCACGGAGCGAAGGACATTTCCTTCATTGTCCTGCAGATAATACTTCTCTCCCTTGTCATCATAGGCGGAATACTGCCGGTCCGTGTTTGCGTTCAGGGCCGACGGGTCCTCTTCGACCAGGAAGGAGATCAGGCGGGCCTTGGACAAATAGCGGTCATTGTAGTAGCCCTCGATGACCTCGCGGCTGCCCGTCCCCTCCTCATATCTGGCGGCGGCCTCCGCGAGCGCGATCTGGACATTGTCGACGGTCTCGGATATTTCCAGCAGAGTCTGTGTATAATAGGAGATCCCGAAGATCAGGATGACGCCGACGGCCATCAGGGGAAAGATCTTGCGGAATACAGATCTGTCGAGATTCAGCGCGGAGTCCCCGAATTTGAAGAGCTGCTTTTTGTCAGTCCTGACGGTCCTGCGCACAAAGTCATTGCGCACGATGACCGCGTAGGTCAGGCTGATGATCATGACCAGGACAAAGCCCAGGATGGACCAGAAGAGGACGTAGCGGTTGTCCCTGAAGATCTCCCTGATCTCCGCCGCCGCAAAGATGGTCGTGCGGTCGTCGAGTGGCTCTGACACACAGTAATACTCATTGCCGTTGATAGTCTGCACGCCCGCGTACCGCTCCACCAGAGCCTCTTTGGTCAGCCCGGCCTGGAATACATCCTCACCGGTCAGATCCTCCTCCTCGCTCTGGTAATAGCGGAAGCGGCCCTCCTGCCTGTCCACGGCAAACATAAATCCGTTGTTTCTGACCGAGGACCGGCCCAGGACACCGGACAGGTCCCGCAGAGAATCCAGCTGGGCATCCAGGGCGGACATCTCCGTGCCCATGACCAGGGTAAACTTGCTGCCCTTGTAGCTTCTCTGCGCGGAATAGAAATAGAAGCGGCCGCTCTCGTTGTCCTCCTGCACGGGGGTGATGGTCCCGTCCTCCCCGGCCGTGCCCTTGATCAGCGCCTTCATATTCTCCGCGGACAGGAGCCCCGTCTCCGCGAGCTTCTGTCCGATATATTCCTGCCGCGACGACAGGTAGATGGTCCCGTCCTCCCCGGTTATGAAGAGGTAGTCCATGCCGGACCGGTCGGCCATGTCCGAGAAGATCCCGGCCAGGGTCTTTTCATCCGTCTCCTGCAGCGAATCGAACATCCCGCTGGTGAACAGCTCCCGGAGGTCCTCGACCATATCCTGGTTCCCGTCGTGGAAGACTGTCGTCAGGTCCACAGCCTCATCTTCATTGGTCCGCAGCTGTCCGACCACTTCACTGAGGGAATCCACGCTGTTTTCATGCTGCTTGGCCAGAGCCCTGCGCTCCTGCAGCCCGCTGAGGAACAGTCCGATCAGGACAGATCCCAGGACCATCAGCAGAATATTGATGATCACCTTTCCATAAAAGTATGCATTGGCCTTTTTTTCGATCGCTTTGCGGTTTGCCATCGCTGCACCTGCTCCCTGAATGAATCACTGCCGGACACAGCCCGAAGCCTGACTGACCAGCAGATCTTTTAAAACCTGAATCTCCGTCCTGTGAAAAGCCTCTGAGGAACCATCATATTATTATAGGAAAGAACAGGTGACAAGGCAATCCTTTTATCAGAAGCATCGAGGAGCGGTGTGTTGTCCGCAGTCTCCTGCAGGCCGCATGTTGTCCGCAGTCTCCCGCTGATCCGCGGAAAAAACGGATCCCCGGGGGGAAGACGGCTGAAAGGAATGCGCAAAAAACCGGCCCGCTGTTTGGCACAGCAGGCCGGTCCGTATAAAGAGCGTTTCTTCAGAGGCGTAGAAGCGCTCCTCCCGTAAGGCATTTTATGGTTTTTTTAACTGCTCAGGCTGCGGTCCGTCCCCGGCAGCAGGAAATCTTATTTCATCGCTTCCCTTGCGATGATCACCTTCTGGACTTCGCTGGTTCCCTCGTAGATGGGGACGATCCTGGCGTCGCGGTACATTCTCTCGAGCGGATAGTCGCGCATGTAGCCGTAGCCGCTGTGGATCTGGAGGGCCTTGTCGGCAACCTGAACGCCGATCTCGGAGGCATAGTACTTGGCGATGGCCGCAATCTTGGTGACGTTCTCGCCGCGGTCAAAGGTGGTCGCTGCCTCGTAAATCAGGGCGCGGGCCGCCTCAACCTTGGTCGCCATATCGGCGATGTACCACTGCAGGCCCTGGTTGCGGGCGATGGGCTTCTTGAACTGCTCGCGGGTCTTGGAATAGTTGACAGCCAGCTCGAGGGCTTCCTCTGCGATGCCCAGGGCCTGGGAGGCCATGCCGATGCGGCCGCCGTCCAGGGACTCCATGAAGTAGTTGAAGCCTCTGCCGGGCTCGCCGACAGTGTTGGAAACGGGAACTCTGCAGTCCTCAAAGAAGAGCTCGCTGACGTCCGCGGCGCGGATGCCCATCTTTTCCTCGCGTCTGCCCAGGGAGAAGCCGGGCGCGTCGCGGTCGACTACGATGGCGGTAAAGCCCTTGACGCCTGCGGCGGGGTCAGTGATAGCCAGGATGGTGACAAAGTCGCCCTCGTCGGGGCCCATGTTGGAGATGAAGCACTTGCTGCCGTTGATGACATACTCGTCGCCGTCGACAACTGCGGTGGTCTTGATGTTGGCCGCGTCAGATCCTGCGGAGGGCTCGGTCAGGGCGAAGGCGCAGATGGCGCCC
>DGUF01000198.1 GCA_002394525.1 Lachnospiraceae bacterium UBA4317
AATATGGTCACCCAGTACGGCATGAGCGACCGCTTCGGCCTCATGGGCCTGGCGACCGTCGAGAGCCAGTATCTGGAGGGACGCACCGTCCTCAACTGCAGCGATGTCACGGCAGCGGCTGTCGACGAGGAGGTCCGCCGGATCCTGGAGACCAGCTACAAGGAGGCCAAGAGGATCCTGTCCGAAAATATGGATGCCCTGGATGTGATCGCGGAATTCCTGATTAAGCAGGAGACCATCACGGGCAAGGAATTCATGAAGATGTTCAACGAGGTCCGGGCCCGCAGAGACGGCGGAGATGCTCTGGAAGCCGCAGGCCCGGCGGAGGGCGGCGAGGCTGCATCTGAGCAGACCGCAGACCAGGCCGTCCAGGCGGAAGAGCCCGTTCAGGTCCAGGCTGCGGACCAGGCTGCGCAGGCGGAAGAGCCCGTCGAAGGCCTTCATGCGGAAGAGACTGCGGCCCAGACCGCGCAGGAAAAAGAGCCCGTGGTCCAGGCGGAAGCTGCTGCTCCTGCAGTAGAAGAGACCGCGGACCAGACTGAGCAGGCGGCAGAGCCCGTTCAGGTCCAGGCTGCGGACCAGGCCGCCCAGGCAGCAGAGCCCGCTCAGGACCGTCACGCGGAAGAGACCGCGGACCAGACTGCACAGACGGCTGCAAAGTCCCGCGGCGCGGCAGGCAGCCGGGGCAGATATTCCCAGGCCTCCCTGGAAGACATGGACCTTTTTGACAAGTGAAAACTGCGGATGAAAGGGCTGTCCGGACAAGCTATGACTGACTTTTCCGAAGAATTAAAAAAACTGCCGGCTCAGCCCGGCGTCTATATCATGCACGATGAGCAGGATGCGATCATTTATGTGGGAAAGGCGGTCAACCTCCACAATCGCGTCCGCTCTTATTTTCGCAAGATCGTCGGCCGCGGGCCCCAGATCGACCGGATGGTGAAGCAGATCGCGCGCTTTGAGTATATCGTGACGGACTCCGAGCTGGAGGCCCTGATCCTGGAAAACAACCTGATCAAGGAGCACCGGCCCAAGTACAACACCATGCTCAAGGACGACAAGACCTATCCCTACATCAAGGTCACAGTGGGGGAGGACTATCCCCGCATCCTGTTTTCCAGGCAGATGAAAAAGGACAAGTCCCGCTATTTCGGGCCCTTTTCCAGCTCCCAGGCCGTCCGGTCCACCATCGAGCTGATCAACCGCATGTACGGCCTGCGGGACTGCAGCAGGGTCCTGCCCCGGGATTTCGGCAAGGACCGGCCCTGCCTCAACTTCCACATGGGCCGCTGCAGCGGGCCATGCACCGGAAATGTCCCCGCGGAGGACTACCGGAAGCGGATCGATATGGCCCTGGAGTTCCTTTCGGGCAACTATAAGCCGGTGATCCGGGACCTGACGGAAAAAATGGAAAAGGCCTCGGAGGAGATGCGCTTCGAGGAGGCCATCCGCTGGCGGGACCTGCTGACCAGTGTCCGCCAGGTGGCCCAGAAGCAGAAGATGTCCGAGGGGATCGGCGAGAACCGGGACATCCTGGGAGTTGCCGTCGAGAGGGAAAACGCCGACGCGGACGGCGTCGTCCAGGTATTTTTTGTTCGGGACGGCAAGCTGATGGGCCGGGAGCACCACTACATGACCCATGTGGCCGGCCAGTCCGAGGGTGCGATCCTGGCCGAGTTCATCAAGCAGTTCTACGCGGCGACGCCCTTTGTGCCCAAGGAGATCTTCCTGCCCGTCGAGCCGGATGACCACAGGCTGCTGGAAGACTGGCTCACGGCCAGGCGGGGCAGCAAGGTCACCCTCTTTGTCCCGCAGAGGGGGCAAAAGGAGAAGCTGGTCGAGCTGGCGGGCCAGAACGCGGCCCTGATCCTGCAGAAGGACCGCGAGCGCCTGCGCAGGGAGGAGGGACGGACCATCGGGGCCGTCAAGGAGATCGCCGACCTCCTGGGCCTGCCCTCCATCCGCCGCATGGAGGCCTACGATATCTCCGATATCAGCGGCTTTGCCAATGTCGGCTCCATGGTCGTCTACGAGAACGGCAGGCCCAAGCGCAGCGATTACCGCAAATTCCGGATCAAATCCGTCGCCGGGCCCAATGACTACGCCTGTATGCGGGAGGTCCTGACCCGCCGCTTCCGCCACGGCATGGAGGAGCAGCGGGAGATCGAGGAAAAGAATCTGGACCGGGAGATCGGGAGCTTCACCCGCTTCCCGGATATCATCATGATGGACGGCGGCCGCGGCCAGGTCAATATCGCCACCTCGGTTCTGGAGGAGCTGGGCCTGGACATCCCGGTCTGCGGCATGGTCAAGGATGACAACCACCGGACCAGGGGCCTGTATTTCAACAATGTGGAGCTTCCCATCGACACCTCGGGCGAGGGCTTCAAGCTGATCACCCGGATCCAGGACGAGGCCCACCGCTTTGCCATCGAATACCACCGGTCCCTGCGCGGCAAGGCCCAGGTCAATTCGCGCCTGGACGCCATCCCCGGCGTCGGACCCGCCCGCAAAAAAGCCCTGATGCGGGCCTTCAGATCGATCGAGGACATCATCGCGGCCTCGCCCGAGGAGCTGGCGGCGGTCCCGGAGATCCCCGAAAAGCAGGCACAGGCCATCTGGGAATATTTTCATCCGGACCAGAGGGCCGGCGGCGGACAGAGCGGGGAGGAGCCGCCTTCCGTCTGATGCCGGAAAGGACGCGCTTCGGAGAGGAAGCACTTTCATGTGACAAAGTGCCTGTCCCTCTGTCACAGAAGGACGCACTTTCGCGTGACAAAGTGCCTGTCCCCCTGTCACGCCCTGTCACGTCCGGAAGGAGAAGATCATATCATGAAAATGACTGTTACAGAGGAGCCCCGCCGCCTGGTCGAGAGGAACTTTGCCGCCCATGCGGCCTCCGGCCGGGACCAGGTCCGCGCCATGCGGGCCGGGACCGCGACCTACAAGGGGGTGCCCATCAAGTTCGGCTACCTGCCCAAATATTTTTCGGAGGAGGGCTTCGGAAAGCTGAAGGCGGACCTGGAGCTGGCCTGGAGGATCCTGGTCCGGGTGATCCAGGAGTACCTGAAGGAGCCGGATTACCGGGCCCTGTTCGGCTTTCCCCGGGAACTGGAGGAGATGATCCTGAACAGGCCCGCCTACAGGACCCTGCTGCCGGTCTGCCGGCTGGATATTTTTCTGAACGAGGAGACAGGAGACTTCAAATTCTGCGAGTTCAACGCCGACGGCAGCAGCGCGATGAATGAAAACGCCGAGCTCTACCGGACCTACCGGGACACCCTCCTCTGCAGGGAGATGGACCGGGACTACGACCAGGTCATGTTTGAACTCTTTGACTCCTGGGTGGAGACCTTCCTGAGGATCTACGCGGAGGGCCGGGAGGAGGCCGGGACCAGCCGGGACCTTCCCGCGGTCGCCGTGGTGGATTTTCTGGAAAAGGGGTCCTCGTCCGCGGAGTTCGACGCCTTCCGGGAGGCCTTTGAGCGGGCCGGCTGCAGGGCTTATGTGGCCGAGATCCGCAAAATGCGCTACGAGGGCGGCAGGCTCCTGACGGAGGAGGGCTGCCCGGTCGACGCGGTCTACCGGCGGGCGGTCACCAGCGACATCCTGGCCCACCGGGAGGAGGTCGGACCCTTTCTGCAGGCGGTCCGGGACCGGAAGGTCTGCCTGATCGGGGATTTCTGTACCCAGGTCGTCCACGACAAGGTCCTCTTCCGGATCCTGCACGACCCGCGCACGGCGGCCTTTCTGACAGAGGAGGAAAATGCCTTCATCGCGGCCCATGTCCCCTACACGGCCATGCTGACGGGGGACCAGGCGGCCCGGCCTGGGGTCCGCGGCGACAGGTCCAGGTGGATCATCAAGCCCCGCGATTCCTACGGGGCCCACGGCATCTACCCCGGCCGCCTCTGCAGCCGGGAGGAGTGGACCGCGCAGCTGGACCGGCACGCCGATACGGATTATATCCTCCAGGAGTTTGTGGAGCCCTTTCGGACGGAGAATATCTTTTTCGGCGAGGAGGAGCCGGAGTGGAGGTCCTTCAGCAATATGACAGGAGTCTACCTCTACGGCGGAAAGGTCGCGGGCCTCTATTCCCGCGCCTCCGTGACCCCCATCATCTCGGTCGAAGGGGATGAGCACGAAATGACATCGATCGTATTAAAGAAAAGGAAATGATCCCATGGCATATGTGAGACTGGAAGAAGTCGTTGAAAAAATGAATCTGGAAAACCTGACTCCGGAGATCGATATCTCGGGGAGAAAGGTGCGGCAGTCGGAGGTCAACCGGCCGGCCCTGGAGCTGACCGGGTATTTCGACCACTTTGCCGCGGGCAGGATCCAGATCATCGGCCTGGTCGAACACTCCTACATCGACCAGATGGAGGAAAAGGACGAGCGGGAGATGTTTGAGAAGCTCTTCAGCCTGGACGTTCCCATGGTCATTTTTACCAGGGGACTCGAGCCGGACGAGACCATTCTGGAGATCGCCCACAGGAAGAAGATGCCCATGTACCTGACCAACCAGGCGACCAGCCCCTTCATGGCGGAGATCCTCCGCTGGCTCAATGTCAAGCTGGCCCCCTGCATCAGTGTCCACGGCGTCCTGGTGGACGTCTACGGCATCGGCCTGCTGCTGACCGGCGACTCCGGCGTCGGCAAGTCCGAGGCGGCCCTGGAGCTGATCAAGCGCGGCCACAGGCTTGTGTCCGACGATGTCGTCGAGATCCGCAGGGTGAGTGAGGTGACCCTGATCGGGACGGCCCCGGAGATCACCAAGCACTTCATCGAGCTGCGGGGAATCGGGATCATCGACGTCAAGACCCTCTTCGGCGTCTCCAGTGTCCGCGAGAGCCAGAGCATCGATCTGGAGATCCACCTGGAGGAGTGGGACAGGAACAGGGAGTATGACAGGCTGGGGCTGGAGGAGTCCTATTCGGAATATCTGGGCAACAAGGTGGTCTGCCACCGGGTCCCGGTCCGTCCCGGCAGAAATGTCGCCATTATCTGTGAATCCGCCGCAGCCAACCACCGTCAGAAGCTCATGGGCTACAATGCGGCCCAGGAGCTCTATCAGCGCTTCCAGAAAAACCTGATGCGCAAGCACAGCGAGAACGATGACGACGAGGAATGATACCGCGGACCTTGCGCTGCGGCTCAGACCCGCGTGAACCTGAGGGGGACGCGGGAAGGAAGGCCCTGTCTGAGCTTCGGAGGATGCGGACGGATAAGGGACCGGCAGAAGGCAGACGCGGACAGCTGACGGTTTTCGCCGGATGGAGGAGACGTGATTCATAAAAGTTTACAGAACGAACTCGGGAGGATCCTTCCTTCCGGGCAGATCAGATTTGACGAGCCCATGGCCAGGCACTGTTCCTTCCGCACGGGAGGGCCGGCGGATGCCCTGGTCCGGGTGGAAACAGAGAAGGAGATGACAGACCTGTTGGCCCTGCTCAGGGACCGGGGGGAGGACTATTTCCTGCTCGGAAAAGGAAGCAACCTGCTGATCGGGGACGGGGGCTTCCGCGGCGTGATCGTCACGGCGGCGGCAGAGACCGCGGCCCCGGCCGGGAAAGAGACCGGACCGGAGGCGGGCGGAGAGACGACCGCGGAGAATGGTCCCCTGAGCGGTGTGCGGACGGAGGGAAACCGGGTCTTTGCCGGGGCCGGCGCGACGCTCAAGGCGGCCGCCCTCGCCGCCAGGGACGCCGGGCTGACGGGGCTGGAATTTGCCGCCGGGATCCCCGGAACAGTGGGCGGAGGCCTGGTCATGAATGCCGGCGCCTACGGAGGGGAGATGAAGCAGGTCGTGCGGACCGTGCGCCTGCTGATGCCGGACGGCAGTGTCCGGACCTGCGGGGCCGGGGAGATGGAATTCGGCTACAGGACCAGCATGCTGCGAAAGACAGAGGCCGTGGCCCTGGGCTGCGAATTTGAGCTGGAGGAGGGGGACCCGGAGCAGATCCGGGCCAGGATCCTGGAGCTGGCCGCGGAGCGCCGGGCCAAGCAGCCCCTGGAATATCCCAGCGCGGGTAGCACCTTCAAGCGGCCTGAGGGCTGCTTTGCCGGCAAGCTGATCATGGATGCCGGCCTGCGGGGCTTTTCGGTCGGGGATGCCCAGGTCTCCGAAAAGCACTGCGGCTTTGTCATCAACCGCGGACAGGCCACTTCTGCCCAGATCCGCAGGCTGATCGAAGAGGTCCAGGCCAGGGTGCTGGAGGATTCCGGCGTCAGGCTGGAGAGGGAAGTGATCTTTCTCGGCGAGTTCTGAGAAGGCGTTTACTGTTCACAGTCCCTTCAGCACTGTGACAGCAGCCTGCAAAAACACCTCGGAGCCGGAGGCTGTGGATAGAAACGGGAAGGCTTTTCTGAGCCCTGCGGAATGTTCTTTTGAATAATGGACGGATAGATGCAGACACAGAACAGAGGACGGAAAGGGGGCAGAGATGCGTTTTGTAGTTGTGACCGGCATGAGCGGCGGCGGAAAGGCGACGGCCATCAAGATCCTGGAGGACGGGGGCTATTACTGCGTCGACAACCTGCCGGTGAGGCTGATCGATAAGTTCATGGAGCTGGTCTTTATGCCCGGCAGCAATGTGGACAAGGTCGTCCTGGGCCTGGATGTGCGGGCGGACCGCCCCTTCATCTATGTGGAGGAGGTCCTGTCGACCCTGCGGGAAAAAGGCTATCCCTATGAGATCCTTTTTATGGACGCGGACGACGAGACCCTGATCCGCCGCTACAAGGAGACCCGCCGGGCCCATCCCTGCGATCCCCAGGGCCGGGTGATCGACGGGATCAGGAAGGAGCGGGAGATCCTCCGCCAGATCAAATCCAAGGCGGACTATGTCTTTGACACATCCAGCCTCCTGGTCCGCGAGCTCCGCGAGGAGCTGGTCCGTGTCTTCGTCAATAATGAGGAGTACAATTCCCTGATCGTCTCGGTCATGTCCTTCGGCTTTAAAAACGGGATCCCCAAGGACGCCGACCTGGTCTTTGATGTGCGCTTTCTGCCCAACCCCTATTACATCGAGGAGCTCAGGCACCTGACCGGCAACGACAGGCCTGTGTCTGACTACGTGCTCTCCTTCCCGCAGACGACGGAATTCCGCCGGAAGCTGGCGGATATGATCCGTTTCCTGATCCCCTACTATGTGGAGGAGGGCAAGAACCAGCTCGTGATCGCCATCGGCTGTACAGGCGGCCAGCACAGGAGCGTGACCATGGCCAACTGTCTGTACGAGGACCTGAAGGGACAGGGGGATTACGGGCTCAAGCTCTATCACCGCGACGCGAAAAAAAGCGCACCGGCCTGAGAGGCCCGGGAACCTCATACATATTTATGAATGAAAGCCGTGGTACAGTGGTATGTCTTTTTCAGCTGATGTGAGGGCGGAACTGGCTCAGATCATTCCCCGTGGAACCGCCTCCAGAGAGACGGCCGCGGCCGCGATCCTGGTCAATATCGCCGGCCTGAGCCGGACGGAGGAGGGAGAGATCCTGCTGACCCTTTCCGCCGGAAACCGATTGGCTCTTAGAAAGTGCTTTACATTAATACAAAAAAACGATAAGATTAGTCCTGACTCATTCGCGTCGGGACAGGATCTGCGCTTCCTGCTGACCGGCGCGAAGGCACGTAAATGGGAAATTGAAGCAGGCGCGGAAACCCTGCCGCCTCCTCAGGGGCTTTTGTCCCTGGTCCGCAGGCTGCAGCTGACCGGTCGGGAGGGAGACCTGCCTGCACTGGATGGAACTCTGCCCCGGTCCTTTGTGACGGGACAGGCCGCGAGAGCCTATCTGAGGGAGACCTTCCTCTGCATCGGCTTCATGAGTGATCCGGGAAGGAGCTATCACCTGGAATTCCGCTGTTTTTCACAGGCCCAGGCGGACCAGCTCCGGGAGGTGCTCGCGGACCAGGGAATCCACGCGGGCTTGACGCACCGCAAAAAGTACTATATCGTGTATCTGAAGGATTCTGAAGATATAGTGACCCTGCTGCAGTTGATGGGGGCTTCCGTCGGCCTGATGGCGACGGAAAACGCGCGGATCTACAAGGAAGTACGCAACAACGTGAACCGGCGCGTCAACTGCGAGACGGCAAACATCGGAAAAACGGTGGAATCCTCCGCCCGTCAGCTGGAGGATATCGGGCTGCTTCGTGAGAGAGGGATCCTGGAGCAGCTGCCTGTACAGATCCGTCAGGCCGCGGAGCTCCGCGAGGAGCATCCGGGGGCTTCACTCTCCGAACTGGGGGAACTTGCCGAACCTCCGGTCAGCAGGTCGGGCATGAACCACAGGCTGAGGAGAATCGCTTCTCTTGCGCAGAAAGAGAGGCAGGCAGATCAATGACCGGGATGGGGAAGCCGCTCCGGGAGGATGCGATGGTTCCGGAAGGAACCTGCATAGTTTATTGGTTTCTTGATTACGGCGGCAAAGCCGCAGGATAGGAGTTGTTTATGCTGAGGAGATCGATCGTTATCAATCGTCCGCAGGGGCTGGAAGCCCGTCCGATCGCGGAACTGGTGCAGGTTGCGAGCAGGTATGAGAGCCGTGTCTATCTGGAGCACGGGTCAAGAAAAGTGAATGCCAAGAGCATCATGGGAATGATGTCACTCGAAGCTCCCGCCGGAGAGACGATCGGCATAATGGTCGAAGGAGCGGATGAGGAGATCGCGATGGAAGAGATCGCTGCCTTCCTCTGTACCGGCAAGATGAAGACCTGCGCCGCCGGCTGAATTGTAAACGGCTGATCATTTTTACGCACAGAAAACGCGTCCGGGAAGAGCTTTTTCCCGGACGCGATTGTATTTGGGACAGAATGAAAAAAACCCCTGAAAAGGGAGGATGCCAGGTACCGAAGTACCTGGCATAGTTATGAAAAAGTTATTCGTAAGCCTGCTGCATTGGCGACGATCTTTATAAGCTTCACTTTTTTCCGGCTGTTCAGCTTATACTGAGAGTATACGGATGAAAAATGGACGGAGAATGAGAAACAATTAAAGAAATGTTAAATAAAATATGAACAGAATTTTAACGCCGGGGCCGGAGGGCGGGGGATCCCCCGGCCCGGCCCGGCGGAGCCTTTTTCCTGCCGGCACTGGCCGGTAACGGGACAGCAGGGATATGATTTATTCTTTACACAGCTGTCCGTAAATCGTTATAATGGAGTTTATGTTGAAAGCAGTATATTTTGTTATGGACCAGGATCCGGAGGGACCGGACCTGCGGGAGCCTGGCGGCCCGGGCTCCGCTGTCCTGGCGGAGTTGGAGGGCGCGGCCCGTATGCTGCGGGAGGCCGGCTTTGCCAGCGGCATCCTCCGGGCTGACCGGGAGACCGGAGATCTTCTTCCCCGCCCGGAGGAGAAGAAGGAGGAGATCCTTTTTCTGGGCGGCAGCACGGAGCTTGTCCGGATGCTTCTGGACAGGGGCTGTTATGTGGCGGGCTATTCCCATGCGGGCAATCCCGGGGACAGGTTTCCCGGAGCCGGGTACATCCTGCAGGAGCCGCACCTGATCGATCCCGACTCCTATGTGAAGATCTACCAGAGGCAGGCCGGCCTTCCCTGGACCATCCTGCAGACCCGGCACTGTCTGGTTCGGGAATTTACGCCGGATGACCTGGACGGGATCTATGCCCTCTACGACAGCCGGGCCCGCCGCTTTCTGGAGCCTCCGTCCGAGGACAGAGACCATGAGCGCGCGGTTCTCAGGGCCTATATCGACCGGATCTACAGTCTCTACGGCTTCGGCCACTGGGCGGTCACGGACCGGGAGACAGGGGCCCTGATCGGCCGGATTGGCTTTTCCGCCCTGACCTCCGCCATGGAAAAAGAAGCCGCGGACCTGGGGATCCCCGCCGCCGACGCCGATTTCGGCTTTCTGGTCGCGGCGGAGCGCAGGGGAACGGGCCTCGCGGAGGAGGCCTGCGCGGCGATCCTTGACTACGGCTTCACGGAGCTGGGCTTCACGAGGGTCCGGGCGGACGCCCGCAGGGACAATACCGCTTCGGTCCGGCTGCTTCGGAGGCTGGGCTTTGAGCCCGCCGGGGAGCAGGGGGACAAGATTATTTTCGTTACAGTTCAGGCCCACCTGAA
>DGUF01000025.1:0-4139 GCA_002394525.1 Lachnospiraceae bacterium UBA4317
GCGGGTGACGTTCTGCTTGCAGACGTTGGCCATGAGCAGGTTGATCAGGTAGTTGCCGCTCTCGGTGGGCTGGCCTTCTGCGGAGCAGGCGATGCCGCAGCAGAAGAGGGTCTCGTTGAGGTGCTGCATCTCGATCAGCTTGTCCTTGATGTGGCTGGCCTTGGGGCAGCCGTTGTAGTCAGCTGCGACAGCGGCGGCACCGATGAGGACGTCGCCCACACCGACCTTGCAGCCGCCGTAGCTCTGGCGGTGGTAGCCTGCGAAGCGCTCGACCAGCATGCCGGCGAACTCGAACTCGCCGTTCATGAAGATGCGGTCGTTGGGAACAAAGACATCGTCAAAGATCACGAGTGCCTCGACACCGCCGAATTCGACGTTGCCGACGTCGAGGGTCGTGCCCTCGAGCTTTCTGGTATCGCAGCTCTGACGGCCGATGATCATGTAGATGCCCTCAGCGTCAACGGGAACTGCGAAGGAGACAGCGTAGTCCTTGTCATCGGGGCCCATGGCGATGGTGGGCATGCAGATGACCTCGTGGCTGTTGCAGATACCGGTCTGGTGGGCCTTTGCGCCGCGGACGACAATGCCGTCCTCGCGCTGCTCGACGACATGCAGGAAGAGATCGGGATCAGCCTGGGCGTGAGGGGCAAGGCCGCGGTCACCCTTGGGGTCGGTCATGGCGCCGTCGACGGTCAGGTCATTTTCCTGGCAGTAGAGCATGAACTTCTTGAAGTTATCGTGATAGTGAGTACCGTACTTCTTGTCGATCTCAAAGGTCGTGGAATACTCAGCGTTGAAGGCATCCATGCCGACGCAACGCTGGAAACATGCCGCGGTCTTCTGGCCCAGCAGACGCTGCATCTTGACCTTGTTGCGCAGGTCAGTCGTGCTGCGATGGATGTGGGTGAAACGGTTGATGCGCTCGCCGGTCTCAGGGGAGATGGCGGTCATCAGATCCTGGTACTCAGGCATCTGAGCCAGATCATAGGTCATGCGGACAGAGTTCAGTGAAGGGCGCAGGATCGGGTCATCGACCGGATTCTCAACCTTCTCGCCGAACTGATAGATCTGCATGTTCATTTTGCGGATACTTTCAATATACTGTTCTCCTGTCATCAGTGCCATAATCATCCTCCATTCCGGGCGCCGCATCCCTCCGCAGCCCCTGTTTAACATGATGGTTTGCAGCTAATTTCCGATCACTCACGGGCTTCCCCCGTTTATAGAATTTGCTGTATTCAGTATCCCAGATTTCCATACGGTATTTTTTGCATCTACTCGGAATGGCTGTGCAGGAAACGGCAAAAAGGGATATGCCTGGCATTCGAGCCTGACATATCCCTTTTACAGTGGTTATTTCCGGTATTTTTGGGGTTTTTCAGCAGCGGGACAGATAAAAATGTCCCGGTGACTCGCGGTGGTTATTGCCGGTGTTATTCGGCTGTGAGACAGATAAAAACGTCCCGGTGGCTTGCGGTGGTTATTGCCGGTGTTATTCGGCTGTGAGACAGATAAAAACGTCCCCTTTGCCTTCTCCGACATGCTTTTGCACGATAAAATGCGCCAGGAAGGACCGTCCCCTTTGTCACGCTTTGGCGCGGTGACTCACTTGTCGCCGTTGAATTCCTTGACGGCCTCGACCATGGCCACGATGTTCTCGATGGGGGTGTTGGCCTGGATGTTGTGGATGGTGTTGAAGATGTAGCCGCCGTCCTTGGAGAAAATCTCCAGGCGCTGCAGGACCTGTTCGCGGACCTCTTCGGGAGTGCCGAAGGGCAGGGTGTGCTGGGTGTCGACGCCGCCGCCCCAGAAGAGGATGTCCTTGCCGAAGTTGTCCTTGAGTCTCTGGGGATCCATGCCGGTGGCGGAGCACTGGACGGGGTTGAGGGCATCGAAGCCGCTCTCGATAAAGAGAGGGATCATGTCGTAGACCGCGCCGCAGGAATGCTTGAGGGTCTTCCAGGTGGTGTTCTGGTGGATCCAGTCGGTCATCTTCTTGTAGTAGGGCAGGTAGATTTCCTCGTAGGTGTCGGGGGACATCATGAGGCTGTTCTGTGAGCCGTAGTCGGTGCCGCAGATGTAGACGATGTCGATGTCGGAGCCGAATTCCTTCCAGTACTTCTTGAAGTTCTCAATGGCAATATCCGTACCCTGGTCAAAGACTTCCTCGACCTCATCGGGGTAGAGCAGGGGGGCCATGTACCAGTCGGCGATCCTGCGGACGCCGCGGGGGTGTTTGATGTTGGGGCCGGGGATGTTGTTGGCATCGCCCAGGCAGGAGTAGCCGGGAATGACCTGGATGGCGCGCTGCAGGGGCTTGTACTCCTCCAGTTTTTTGTGGTGGAAGGCGATCTGCTCGTCGGAGGCCAGCATGTAGTCCTCGACGTTGCCGGACAGGTCGGGCTCATCCTCGTCGATCTCCTCCTCCGGACGCTCCAGGTTGTCAAAATAGTAGCCGCCGGCGGGCAGGTGGCCGCTGGGAGCTACGGAATCGTCACCCTCGGGATAGACCCAGGTGCCGCCCTTGCCGTCGTCGTGGAGGGTGGCATTAGCCGGGATCAGGATGGGGGTGCCGCGGTACTCCCACTCTTTCCACGCGTCATTGTGGTGGCCGTAGGTGTCGCCGAAATTGTCCAGGTTCTGGACGTCAACGCCCATGGCCTCTCCCAGGTCGGGATCGACGAAGGCCGTCATGGTGCTCATATCGTTGATGCGGGGGAGCTTCTTCTCCAGCCCGTAGTAGTCGCGGAGCTGGGCCACGACCTGGCAGTTGACCATGGACGTGCACATTCCGCCGAAATCCACCGGCACTTTGTCCGGCTCTTTATGTGCAAATGCTGTCAGTACTCTCTCTCTGGATGTCATGTGCTTTTCCCTCCCGATTTTTCTAAACAAGGCACGATTTACATCTCTGTTTTTTGTCGAAGGTTTTTGACCCTCTGCATCTCTGTTTTTGTCGAAGGTTTTTGACCTTTTACATCTCTGGTTATTTGCCGAAGGTTTTTGACCCTTTACATCTCTGGGTCTATCGAAGGTATTATGATCCTTTACGTCTCTGGTTTTTCATCAGAGTTTTTATGATACAGATTATATTCCCGGGGCAGTAATTGCGCACTGGTAATTTCTATTGTAAAATATGCATATCCTATCATGTAAAAATTTTTCCCGCCACCATCTGTTTTTCCGCACAGGTATCTCCGGAGGTCTTTCATGCAGCAGTTTCCAAAAGAATTTCTGGTAAATAAAGAAACAGATATCCTTGAACGGGAAGGGATTTATATTCATACTCCCTCCCAGTTTGCCAGGGAAAGCCTCTATTATGTCCGGCTGGCGGCGTTCTACACCTGCGGCGCCAGGTATGAGGTCCGCCGGGTGGGCCTGGCGGCCTTTCTCCTTTTTTATATAAAGGAGGGGGAAATGCTCTTTGATTATGAGGGGCAGCGCTTCACGGCCGGGACTGGGGATGTGGTCCTTCTGGACTGTCTGCGTCCCCACCACTACCGGGCCCTGAAGCAGACCCGGTTCTACTGGTTCCATTTTGACGGCTGTTCGTCCCGGGCCTATTTCGACTATTTTCTGGAGGGAAAAGGCATCCACTTCGAGAAGGTCCGCAGGATCGAGGAATACTTCGTCCTGGTCCAGGCCCAGATGCGCGGCGGCGTGCCGGATGAGGGGATGCTGTCGGTCCATGTCCACCGGATCCTGGCCATGCTCTTCTCCGCCGCGGCCCGCGGCGGGTCCCCGTCCGGGGGAGTCGCAAGGGCAAAAGCCTATATGGAGGAGCACTACATGGAAAATATTTCCATGGAGATGATCGCGGCCGCCTCCGGCTTCAGTCAGTCCCACCTCTTCCGCATCTTCCGGGAGGAGACCGGCCTGACTCCCTACGCCTACCTGATGAATGTCCGCATGAACCAGGCCATGAAAATGCTCCTGAACACATCCGCCTCCGTGGAGGAGATCGCGGACAGCTGCGCCTACTGCTCCTCCGCGAACTTTATCCGGGCCTTCCGCCAGAGCACCGGCACCACCCCGCACAAATTCCGCAAGCTCATCAGCGGCGTGACCTCGTCGCTTTGAGGGCGTGACTGCAGCGAACCGGAGCGGCCTTTTTCGGGTGTGACAAGGGGGTGTGACAA
>DGUF01000025.1:4222-15313 GCA_002394525.1 Lachnospiraceae bacterium UBA4317
GTGCCTGTCCCCTTGTCACACCTGCTCACACTTTCCTGGCTCACACCTGCCCAGGTCACACCCGTTCACGTCACCCGCTCAGGTCATGTCCGCAATCTCATCCCGGCTGTAGCCGAGGGCTGTGAGGACCTGGTCTGTGTGGTACCCTTCAGGATAGCCCGCGTGGTCGTAGCGGGGCGGGCACTCGGACAGGTGCATGGGGGATCCCATCTGGGTGACATGGACTCCGCCCGAGAGGGGGACTTCCACGTCGGGCCACATGCCCCTTCCGGTGAGGTGCTGGTCCCGGGAGACCTCGTCCAGGTCCATGACGGGCTCGACGCAGGCATCCAGGCCGCCAAAGACAGCGGTCCACTCGTCCCGGGTCTTTGTCAGAAACACCTTGCGGAAGGTCTCCTTGACCATGGCTGCGTCGGTCCTGAGGATCTTTCCGTCCTTCCACTCGGGATGGCCCAGGCCCTCGCAGAGGGCGGCAAAAAACTTGGGCTCCAGGGAGCCGACGCTCATGTATTTACCGTCGGAGGTCTCATAGAAATCATAGATCCCTCCGCCGTTCAGAAGGCCGCTCTCCCGCATTGGCATGGGGCCTCCCGCGAAATAGGAGGCGCCGTCCATGGAGTTGAAGGGGATAACGCTGTCCTGCATGGAGACATCGATGAACTGGCCCCTACCGGTCTTTTCCCGGTAGATGATGGCGGCCAGAATGCTGGAGACCGCGTTCATGGACCCGCCGGCAACGTCCGCGATCTGGAAATTGTAGAGGCCCGGGCCTCCCTGCTTCCTGCCCGCCGCCCAGGCGATGCCCGCGCGGGAGAGGTAGTTGATATCGTGTCCCGCCTTCATGGCAAAGGGCCCGTCCTGCCCGTAGCCCGTGATCGCGCAGTAGATCAGGCGCGGGTTGACCTCGCGCAGCTGCTCATAGCCCACGCCCAGCTTGTCCATGACGCCGGGCCGGAACTGCTCGACGACAATGTCGTAATCCTGTACCAGCTTTTTGACCGCCTCCACGGCCGCAGGTTTTTTCAGGTTCAGGTGCATGGTCTTTTTGTTGCGGCCCAGCCAGGCCTGGGCTCCCGTCACCTGTGTCCCCTCGATCACGGGCGGCCAGTTGACCACCAGGTCATATTTGTCGCGGCTGCTCACCTTGAGCACCTCTGCTCCCATGTCCGCCAATACCATCGTGGCATAAGGTCCCGGAAGTAGGGTCGTAAAATCCAGAATTTTGTAACCATCTAAAGCGCCCATCGATTTTCTCCTCTCGCCTCAAGACTTTTTTCGTTGACCGGGAAAAATCTCCCCTTATGGAATGATGAAGAGGCCAAAAGTTCCGCAGGGCCACTTTGACGAGACGTGGTTCCCTGACCGCCTTTTTCCCTCCACATCCTCTAATGTCATAATTGTACCATATTTTGTTCGTGTCCAGGGACGCTGCGTACTGCCATAACAAAACTCATAACAAAACACGACACAGCGGATATTTATAATCTGCCGGGCTGTGCACAGTTCGCCGGCCTTTCAGATGCGTTCGCAGCTAATGCGGGACATGACATATGTGGGGACATGGCATTTTGGGGGACATGGCATTTTTGAGAACCTGGCGTATGCGGGGACCTGGCATTTTTGAGAACCTGGCTTTTGCGAGGACCTGGCATTTGAGGGGACATGGCATTTGCGGGGACATGGCATTTGCGGGGACATGAGGAAGGGGCTGCCGCCAGGCTGACTGATATGCCGCCCCATGCAGCACACCAGACATTTCTCAGCCAGTGCAGCAGCCCCTTTTTTACAGGGATCTATGTATTTTCCAGTATTTCTCAGCCGCTCCTTTACGGGATGTCCTCAGCCGTGCGCCTTCTCAGCCGCTCCTTTGCGGGATGTCCTCAGCCGTGCGCCTTCTCAGCCGCTCCTTTGCGGGATGTCCTCAGCCGTGCGCCTTCTCAGCCGCCTCCAGAGAAGGATACCCGTACAGCTCCACTTCCTTTTGCAGGATCGCCCGGTTCATATTGGTGCCGGCAGCCCGCAGGCTCTCCACATGCGCCTCATAGAGGCTGAGAGTCTTCATGGAGTAGGTGGAGAGCTCGCCTCGCAGGTAGGTCTCAAAGGAGGTCGCCCAGGCGCGGTCGTCGCCGCTGTGCGTGGCCCGTCCCCTCCCGGTAAGCACGGGGAAAGCCTCCGAGAGTTCCTCCTGCCAGGCCACCTGCTGTCTGCTGATCTCAGCAATCAGGTCCAGCTTCTCTCTGCTCCTGGCCGGAAGGCGATCAGCAATCTGCGCGTATTCAGCAGGATTGGTCTGCTCCATCATATAGGCGTATTTTTCTGTCAGGAGATTTCGTCCGGCCGCCTCTGCCTCCAGCAGGTCCTGCAGATAGCTCCGGCGCATTTCTTCGCTCCAGGCCGAAAGCTGGCTGCTGCGCATAATGTAGAAAGTGGGTCTGTTGTCCTGACAGTCCGCCCGGCCGCCAATATTCTGCACCTTGTCAAACATGACATACTCATGATCCACGATTTCCAGGATGTCTTCCGCTATTTTTTCCCTGATCTCCGAAAATTTCATAGGATCTCCTTTTTCATCTGTGCTGATTTGAAAAATGAGTCAGACTGAATGTCCCCTCCGACCCATAACCTGCAAAAATGAGTCAAACTGAAACGTCCCCTCTGACTCATAACCTGCAAAAATGAGTCAAACTGAAACGTCCCTTCTGACTCAAAATGAGTCAATCTGAAACGTCCCTTCTGACTCACCCTCTGACTCAGTCCGCCAGGACGTGGCTTTCCCTGAGGTCCTGGTCTTCGATCCTGGCCAGGAGGGAGGCGCAGTGGTCCTGCATGAAGAGGCCGCGTCCGCGGGAGAGGTATTGTCTCTCCATCTCTCCTTCGATGAGCATGCAGATCCTTTCGATGAGCTGCTGTCTGGCCTCCGCCTCCTCCTGCAGGCTGTCCCGGCGTTCTGTCAGGAGGCGTCCGAACATTTCACAGGCGCGGGGCAGGATGGGCAGGTCCTTCATGCCCCGGTAGATCCACTTGTAAAAAGGCATGTAGCGGCGGTTGAGGAGATATACGGCAGACCCGGCGGCCTGGATAAATTCACTGAGGGCCAGCTGCATGGCGACCGGGTCCTGCCGCTTTGCGCAGCGGGGGTAGTTGTACTGGCCGGACTGGGCCATGCGGGCGCAGCGGGCCGCCAGCTTTTTCAGGCGGATGTCTTCGGGATAGTAGTCCAACAGGTGGTCCCGGATCCGGCTGAATTCTCCCATAGGGTCGTGGAAGATCTCGCCGTTGGTCGCGACGGCCAGGTAGGACTCGGGCACGCGGCGCCATTCCCTGAGGGTCTGCGGTCCCGCCGCAAAGCCGGTGAAGTTCCGGTACCAGGTCTGGGTGCAGAGGACGCCCACGCGTCCGCCCCCCTGGTCGGTCTCCTTCCGGGGCCCGTAGCCGTCCATCCAGCGCGGCAACCGGTCGTAGACGTCGCGCACGCTCCAGCCGTATTTCAAGTAGTCTTTCTCAGTCAGCCAGATGCAAAAAGAGGGACCCCAGTCGTGATCCCTCGACAGCTCGTCGTCAAAGCCAAAGCACTCCGAGCCCTGTCCCGCCAGGCCGATGGCCATGCGCTGATAGAGCTCCGGAAAAGCCTCCCGGAGAGCCTTTTCTCCATATTTTTCAAAATAGCAGCGGGATAATTCCAGACCCTTCATACTTGCCTCTCATGTCGAAGTGCCCTGCACGCAGGTCAGACTACCATGCTTCCCGTGATTCGGGCGAGCTCATCCTGCACGGCCCGGGTGCGTTCATTGTCCGCCCCGAAGATCCTGGCGTAGACATCTCCGGCCTTGGCCAGGACGATGATGGCGGATTCCATCTTTCCGATCCTGCGGTAGACCCAGTACATGTTCTGGCAGGTGATCCCGTACTCCACACACCGGCCGAAATGGCGCTTGGTATAATCGGCCGCCGTCTGGTAGACCCGGAGGGCGCGCTCGTAGTATCCCTCGCTGAAAAGGAAGCCCGCGAGCGAATTGAGGGCGTCGGCATAGCGGTTGTTTTTTTCATCGAGGATGGTGTCAAAAACGGCCAGCGCGCGGTCCAGGCACTCCATCGCCCCCTCTCTGTCTCCGGCCTCCTCATGGAGCGTCATCAGGTTGCTGTAGGCAAAGGCGGTCTCCTGCCCGAATCCTGCCAGCTTCTCAAAGTGTCCGGCAGCCTCGTAGAGGTGGTCGATCGCAGCCTGGGTCTGTCCGGCCTCTCTGCAGGCCAGGGCAAGATTGTTGTAGACGCTGGCGCAGGCGGGACTGTCTGTATCTCTGAGCGCTTTGTAGACACTGATCGCCTCTTCATAGAGGCCGATCGCCTGGCCCGTATGTCCGGCCATCCTGCAGGTCCCCGCCATATTGTTGAGGACCGCCGCATATTCGGGGCTTTCTGTTCCGACTCTCTCCGCAATCAGGTCCCCGGCCAGGGAGTAGGCCTCAACAGATTCCGGATACTTGTCGACCGACCTGTAAAAGGATCCCAGTTCATTATACACAGAGGTCAGAAGGCCGGGCTTTTGGTCTCTGTCCAGCTGCTTTGCGCAGTCTTTGAGATATTTTTCCACCCCTTCAGGATCTCCTGCGGCGTACCGGCGCTTGAGTCCGTTGTAAAAGGTCGCCAGTTCAAAATCGAGTATTTTTCTGTTTGACATGGCTCTTCAGCCTCCTCCGGATGTCCAGATTTGTTGGTTTTCCGTCCGCGGGGCGCCGCGTGACCGGATTTCGATAAAACATCCCTGTTGTAAAGATAATTCATCCCCGTCAAAGCCTTTTCCCCATATCTCATTTATTTTCCGCAAGGTCTCAGGTGGTCCCGGGCGGGCCGCGCGCAGATGTCCGGCAGGCTCCTGCCGGGACGAAGCGGCCTTACAGAACAGCCGGTTCCAGGCAGACCGGCCCGCCGCGCTCCTGCCCGGGCGAACCAGGTAAAAAAACACCTGCCCGGTGTGAGGGCAGGTGCTTCTCTTTTATATTCAATCACCAGAAACTATTCAATCGCCGGAGACCATTCAGCCGCCGGAGATCCTTCCATCATTGAAGACCATTCAGTCGCCGGAGACTTTGCCTCCTCTGGTTTTTTCCCGGTAGGCCTTGGGCGTCATGCCGGTGATGCTGCGGAAGGCGCGGGTGAAGGTGGAGTTGGAGCTGTATCCGACCGTAATCGCGATATCTGTCACGCCGAAGGGGGAGTTTTCCAGAAGCTCCTTGGCCTTTTCGATCCTGACCCTGCGCAGGTAGAGGCCGGGGCTGATGCCGGTCTGCTGCTTGAACCAGTCGTTGTAGTAGGTCACATTGTAGCTCTCCATCTCCGCCAGCTCATCGATCGTGATCGGCAGGTCATAGTGCTCGCTGATATAGCGGATCGACGGCGGGGCGTGGTTCTCGAGGAGTTTGCTGTAGAGAAAGCTGTAAAGAAAGCGGACAGAGGAACTGTTGGGATTCTGGCGCAGTTCCGCCTGGATCAGTTCGACCAGCTGCAGGATCTGTCCCCGCATGGAGACGATGATGGGGCCGCTGAGCATGATCTTTCC
Organism: Lachnospiraceae bacterium UBA4317; assembly: GCA_002394525.1. Next base: position 9,780 of record DGUF01000025.1, read on the forward strand.
CTGCTCCCCGATGTCATCACATATATTGAGGACCAGCATGTCTCCCAGGAAGTTGCAGCAGTGCTCCATGCCGTCCGGCACAAAGACCAGCTCCTGGGGCGTGACCGTGTATTCCTGGTCTCCGATCTCGATGGTCATATTCTTTTTCAGAGGTACCATGATCTGCGGATAGGTATGGGAATGCTGTCCCATACATTCGTGGTACATGTGGATTCCGATTGTCCCGTCTCCCATGATTGTTCCCCCTCTCTCATGTCTGACTTGCTAAAAAGATGAGTACGCAGGACGAAGCATCTGCCCCGGCAGGTCTTCCGGAAAAAACACGCGCAAAGTTCCTGCAGATGCCCGCTCAGGATGCGGCATCCGCAGGAGCCTTGGCTCACTGTTTTTTTACATGACATGTATACCGCTGTTGGCCTTTACGATACTCCGGCACCACTCCATATGCTCTTCGGACGGTACCTGGACATCGGCGAGCAGGTAAGGGCGGCCCAGTTTGCGGTAGGTGTCCGTCCCCAGCCTGTGGTAGGGCAGCAGCTGAATGTGATGCACATGGGAAAGACTGCCTACAAAGCGGCCGATCTTTGTCAGCTCCTCCTCGGAGTCATTGACTCCGGGAATGAGCGGTGTGCGGATGATCAGCTTTTCTCCCAGGTGTCCCGCGCCCGCTGTCCGGAGGTTGCGCAGGATCTGCTTATTGGAGATGCCGGTGTACTCGATGTGCTTTTCCTCTGTCACGAACTTCAGATCGACAAAGGCATTGTCTACAGCATCGAGAACAGGCCGCACGATGTCCCAGCCGGCGCAGAGCGTCGTCTCGATGCAGGTATCGATGGCCTCAAATTTCGCCCGTCTCAGAAGTGCAAGCACAAAAGCAGGCTGAGTCAGGATCTCCCCGCCGGAAATGGTCATACCGCCGTCTGAATGGAAGTAGAACAGGGAGTCCTTGCGGACCTCCACCAGGACCTCTTCCACCGTCATCAGCTTTCCATAGGTAATCTTGCCATCCTGTGTCGTCTCGATCTCAGGGCTCTGACTCTCCGGTGTAGAACACCACTGGCAGCGCAGGGGACATCCCTTGAGGAAGACGACTGTGCGGAAGCCCTCTCCGTCATAGACCGAACTCTTTTCCAGTCTGAGGACCATGCCCTGCAGATTTCTGCCTTCATAATTATCCGAATACATCATGCAACCCTTTCCTCTTGTTTCAGAAATACTTCATACAAAAATATTTCGTCTAAAAATAGTCGATTTATAGTCTCTTTATATTATACAATACCCACTCTTGCCTGAAAACATTTACGCCTGTTGACACGGTTGATCCGTTAAGCTGATTTGCCGCGCCGCATCCCCCGGCTCTGTCGGGGACAGGGCGGAAGCTGCGGCACGGCTCATCAAAAGCAGTTATCGACAGGGCTGTTTACGTTTTCTTTTTCAGGATTTCAAAAACTGACAGCCGGTGACACCCGGTGGTAAAAAGCTAACAGCTAAAAGCCGGCAGCTGTCCTTACGCCCACTTTTCGATCTCTGTTCTCTGGATGATGTCATCCTGGATGTCCTTGCCGAGCTCGACGAAGAATGCGGTGTAGCCTGCGACACGGACCAGAAGGTCTTTGTGGTTTTCGGGATGGATCTGAGCGTCGGTGAGGACCTCGGGATCCACGATGTTGTACTGGGTGTGATAGATATCCAGGGAGCACTGTGTCTTGAGCATGATCATCATATTCTTCAGACCCTGTTCGCCTGCGAGAAGCTTGGGATCGATCTTGAGGTTCATCTGCGTGCCCTGTGTGAAGCGGGCGTGAGGCAGGTGGCTGATGGACTTCAGGAGTGCGGTCGCGCCGTTGACGTCCGTGCCGCCGGTCGCGCCGATGCCGTCTGCCAGAGGTGCCCATGCATAGCGGCCGGAAGGAAGAGCGCCGACGCTCTTGCCGATCGGGACGTTGCCGGAGACGGGCAGCATGCCTGCGGTCAGCTTGCCGAACGGGGAATCATACTGCTCGATCTCGTCGACCAGGAAGTTGTAGATCTCGCCCGCGCAGAAGTCTGCTCTGGGATCGTCGTTGCCGTACTTGGGAGCGTTCCAGCACATCTGCTGAATGTCCTCGTAGCCCTCGAAGTTGGCGTCGAGAGCCTTGCAGAGCTCGTCCATGGTGATCTTCTTCTCATCGTAGACCAGGTACTTGACGTCCGCGATGGAGTTGATGATATCGGCCTGGCCGATGATGTTGATGCCGTTGCCGACGTTGAACTCGGCGCCGCCGTTGGCGTAGTCCTTGCCGGTTACCATGCAGTTGGGATAGGTCAGGGACAGGGCGGGAACGGGGCGGTAGTTCTCGCTGAGGTAGTCGAGGTAGGAATTCATGGTCGCCATGGTGTGGACGAAGTACTTGATCTGCTTCTTGATGGCATCCATGAACTGGTCAAAGGTCTCGAAGCTGCGGGGATCGCCGGTCTCGATGGAGACGAGCTCGCCGGTCTTGCGGCTGCGGCCGTTGTTCATGACCATGTCCACGACACCGCCCATGGAGATCTCGCCGATATCGGTGTAGGATTTCAGACGGCCCTCGAGGTTGGTCTCGACACATCCGCAGGGAGTCCAGTCCCATGCCTGGGAGAGCGGAATGCCCTTGTTGAGCAGCATCTTGATGCCGGCATCGTCGTGGTAGATGGCGGGCATGGTGCGGCCCATGCGGATGCACTCGGCAGCCTTGCGCAGGAAGGAATCAGGGTTCTTGGAGATGCTGTAGCGGACAGTCATGTTGGGCTCTTTGGTAGCCGTGTCCATGGTGGCCTGGATGGTCATGTAGGACAGCTCGTTGACTGCGTCGTCGCCATATTTGGTGATACCGCCGGCGCAGACCTGGACGGTCATGTTGTAGCCTGCGGAGAAGGCTGCGGACTCGCCGTCCTGGAAGAGGCCCATCTCGGCGATCTTGATCCAGAAGCAGTCCATCAGCTCCTGTGCGCTGTCCTCGGTCAGGATGCCGGCTGCGACGTCCTGTCTGTAGAGGTCGATCAGGTACTGGTCCATACGGCCCAGGTTGTAGGAGGAAGCATTCTGCTCCATAAAGATGCAGTACTCATAGGTCAGCATGGACTGCAGGCCTTCGTAGAAGGTGCGGGCGGGATGCTCGGGAACCCAGCGGTTGACCTCGGCGATCTTGAGGAGCTCAGCCTTGCGGACGGGATCCTTCTCTTCCGCTGCCATCTGCTCAGCCAGATCGGCGTGGCGGTTTGCGTAGGCAATGATGCCTTCCGCGGTGATGATCAGGGATTTGTAGAAGATCATCTGCTTGAGGACATCCTCGCCGCCTGCAGCGTCCAGGGAAGCCAGCTTCTCTTCGGCTTCCTTCTTGATGCCGCCGACGCCCTTGGCCAGGAGGGTTCTCCAGCCGGGGGTGTTCTCGCCGTAGCCGCGGACGAACTTCTTGTCGACATAGAGCATGCCGCCGTCGCGCATGGTGCGGACATCATCGGGCATCATGGCATTCCAGCGGTCCAGCACGCACTTGCCGCGCCAGTAGGGGGCGACCTCTTCCATGAAGAGCTTCTTGTTCTCCTCGGAGAGATAGAAGGGATCATAGGTGCGGGTGCTGATGGTGTCGAGCTCCTTCTCGATAACGGAGCAGGCGGAATCGGGATTCAGGATACCTGCGCGGGGCTTGAAAGCAACGCCGCCGACCAGCAGCTCATTGTCCTGGATGTAGATAGGCTTGTTCTCATAGACGGTCTTCATGGCTGTTGCCTTCTGGATAGCCCAGGGCTGACCCTCGGTGGCCTTGAAGCCCTGTGTCACATAGTAGGCATCCAGAATATCCATCTCGATGCGGTGGGAGAAGTAGTTCTCACGCAGCTTGTTGATTCTGTTCATATACTCTTTTGCCATGGAAATCCTCCTTTTTGATTCTTACGGCTTTTTACTTTTCGATTTGTCTTTTCAGGAAATGTGTTTACAGGATCCGCTTTCGGTAATGGGCTTTGTTTCTTTCTCTGTCTCTTTGTTTTTCTGCCCCGGCCCCTGCCGGAGCCTCTCGTTTTGTCTTTGCCCTTTATTAAAAGCAATTGCCGTGCCAGAAGTCGGAAATGATTTGCAGATTTTTTTAGAAAATGCAAAAAAACCGCGTAACTACGCGGTTTTTTTGGTAGAAATTCTTTATTTTTGCACACAGGGGAATTCTTTTTGCAGGGGTGCAAAACTGCAAATTGTACCTGAAAAGGTGCAAAATTCCTATGCAATTTTGCACCGGGATGCAGAATTTTTTGCACCCCTTTGTCTCCCGGCGGGGCAGGGCCTGACGTTTTTTTCGTGAAATACCGAATGAAAAAAGTCCGGAGGCTGTACGGGAAAGGCATTTTCCGCGGTTCCCAGAGGCTGTCCAGGAAAGGCGTTTTTCCGCGGTTCCCGGAGACTGTACGGGAAAGGCGTTTTTCTGGAGGCTGCGGGAACTGTCCGGGCGAAAATCCCGGAAAAATCCGGGATGACCCGGTCAGGCCCCCTCTTCCGTCCCCAGGATATAGAGGATAATGCCGGCGATGACCACCAGGCCGCCCGCGATCTGATTCCATGTCGGGACCTCCCCGAGAATGACCAGGGCCACGAGAGCGGTCGGTATGGGGGCCAGAATCTTCAGGATGGCCAGCAGGGTCGGACTGATATATTTGACGGACCAGGTGTAGATGCTGTGGCAGCAGAATGTGCCGAATACCGCCATTCCGAAAGCGGAAATATAATTATTGACCCCGTAGCCGGTAAAGGAATATCCGCTCAGGGCCACCATGATATTGAGGACCAGGGCCGAGGCGCTTTAGGCGATAAAGGTAAAGACTGTGTTGGACAGGTCGTCTGTCCGCCGCACATGAGTGCCAATCAGGGTATAGGCCGCCAGCAGGGCCGCGCAGGCCACGCCGCAGAAATTGCCGAAGGGGCCGTTGAGAGCCGGGCTGTCCCCGTAGGTGATGGAAACCAGGACGCCTCCCGCCAGGGCGATGGCGATCCCAGCCAGGCTTTTCCGGGAGTATTTTTCCTTTCCGGTCAGAAAAAGGAAGGCCGAGACGAACAGGACCTCCGTTCCCGCCAGGACATTGGAGGCCGTGACAGTGGTATAGCGCACAGACAGGAAATAGGTCACGAAATGGGCAGCCAGAAAGGCCCCCGCCAGCAGGCACCACAAAAGTGTGGCCGGGCGGATGGCCTTCAGTTCTTTTCTGTAAAAAAGCAGTACGACCGGAAGCATCATCACGGCCGCCATCGTCTTGCGGTAGGCAGCCAGCACCAGGGCGGGCGCGTTTCCATATCTGATAAAGATGGAAACCGTGGTGCCGAGCATCATCCCGAGGAGCACGGCCCAGACCGGGCCGATCCCTTTGCTCTGAAGCTTTTCTTTTCCGGGTTTTTGATCTGGCATTTTCTGTTCCTCCGTTTTCAGGCGACTTTGAGAAGCGGTCCGGGCGGCGTCAGTCCCGGCCGGATGCCGGTCCGGTTGAGTTTTATAGTAAACGTCATTAATAACTTTACTTTGAATTGACGTAGC
>DGUF01000040.1 GCA_002394525.1 Lachnospiraceae bacterium UBA4317
AACGAGTACAAGGTCGAGATCGAGACCACCCAGCCCAAGGTTGCCTACCGCGAGACCATCCGCAAGACTGCCGATATCGATTCCAAGTACAAGAAGCAGTCCGGCGGCCACGGCCAGTACGGTCATGTCAAGATCAAATTCGCTCCCTCCGGAAACCTGGAAGAGGCCTATGAGTTTGACGAGGAAGTCGTCGGCGGCAGCGTGCCCAAGAACTACTTCCCGGCTGTCGAGAAGGGTATTGCCGAGACAGTCCAGAAGGGACCTCTTGCCGCATATCCCGTTGTCGGCCTCAAGGCGACTCTCTACGATGGATCCTACCACCCGGTAGACTCCTCCGAAATGGCCTTCAAGACCGCAGCCAGCCAGGCCGTCAAGAAGGGCATCATGGAAGCCAACCCCGTCCTGCTCGAGCCCATCGTCTCCCTCAAGGTCACCATCCCGGATGCCTACACCGGCGATGTCATGGGCGACCTCAACAAGCGCCGCGGCAGAGTCCTGGGCATGAACCCCATCGGACACGGCAAGCAGACCGTCGAGGCAGAGGTTCCCATGTCCGAGCTCTTTGACTACTGCACCGTCCTCCGCTCCATGACCGGCGGACGCGGCGACTACGAGTATGAGTTTGCCCGCTATGAGCAGGCTCCTTCGGATGTCCAGGCCAAGGAAGTCGCAGCCCGCGCGGCAGCTGTCGCAGAGGGCGCGGAAGACTGATCCTTCCCAATCCCGGAACCGGGAAAAAATACAGTACAAAACTACAGCGCACCGGCAAAAGACCAGTGCGCTGTTTTGCTTTCCGCGGATCCTTTATTCTTCACAGGACTTCTGTATGCGGCCCGGGGCGGAAGATTTACATCAGGCTGAGGCCGTTGATCCCGTTGAAGGTCAGGACGCTCAGCTTGCGGGACAGGTCCTCGATATCCTGCCTGCGGCCGGTGTTGAACCATTTCTGGTAGACCGCGATCATGCCGGAGACCGTGTACTCGAGCAGAAACTCAAATTCGTCGGCGTCAGGTCCGATCTGGTCGATGAAGCTGGCCCAGAGCTGGTCCTTGAGGGGGGCCACGATCTTCTGCAGGAGGGAGGTCTGGCCGTCCGCAGCAAATACATTGGCATAAAACTCCAGGTCCTTCTCGATCAGCCTGGCCAGGGTGAGAAAGATGTCAGAGGGCTCCCGGCTGATCTTGCGGAAGTCGATGTCATGAATGGCGGAGGCAAAATCCTCCGCGATCTCGTTTTCGATCTCATCGACGACCATGGAGACATCGCTGTAATAGTTGTAAAAGGTCTTGCGGTTGATGTCGGCGGCCCTGGCCAGCTCCGTGACCGTGATCTCACCCAGGGGCCTGGCGGCCAGAAGCTTGATCAGGGCCATGCGGACACTTCGCTTGGTCCTCGCCACCCGCCTGTCCAGAGGGTGCGCGGCAGAGGCCCGGTCTTTTTCTGTCACTGAAGATTCATGCATAATTATGCTCCATTTCCCCGTATACCTGTAAAAACGGCTGTGATAGTCTACAAATTGACGAACTTGTGTGTATTTATCTACAAATAATGATAATACTGAGAACTAAACCACATTTGGGCAGAACCTTGTTGTTGTCAGTTATATACAGATGTATAATAATACACATGTGTTACTTTACACAAGCTGATTTTCAATCATAACAGCAATAACCGGCCGCGTACTGCCACACAGTCCCTGTGAAAGACAGGATATGAAGGAGGTCTCCCCTTGGAAAAGAGTTTTGAGATTTATATAGATGCATCCGTGGATATCGAGCAGAAATACCTCGATGAAAACAATATCCATATCATCCCCATGAAATATGTGATCGACGGGACCGAATATGTGATGGACAGGCCCCAGACCGAGGAGGAGCTCAAGGTTTTTTACGACAAGATGAAAGCGGGATCCATCACCGGGACCAGTCAGATCACGCCCTACACCTATGAGAAGATCTTTGGCGCCGCGGCTGCGGAGGGAAAGGACCTCCTCTATCTGAGCCTGTCGAGCGGCCTCAGCTCCACCTATTCCTCCTCTCTGACCGGGGCAGCATCCGTGCGGGAGGATTATCCGGGCGTCCAGATCGAATGCGTCGACACCCTGGGGGCGACGGGAGGCATGGGGTTGCTGCTTCTGCTGGCCATCCAGGCCCGGAAGGAGGGGAGATCTCTGACTGATACGGCTGCCTTCCTCCGCGATAAGGCGCTTCATATCGGCTTCTGGTTCATGGTGGAGGACCTGGTCTATCTCAAGAGGGGCGGACGTATCTCCGCCACGGCAGCACTGGCCGGCAATGTTCTCAACCTCAAGCCTATCCTCAAGATCAATGACGAGGGAAAGCTCATCAACATCTCCAAGCAGAGAGGGATCCCCAGGGCGGTGAAATACCTCCTGGAGTGCTATGAGGGAGCCCATGATGATACGCTGGGGAGCGATGTGATCGTGGCCTATGCGGACTGCAGGGAGCGGGCGGAAAAGATGGCGGCGGAAATCCTCAGGATCAATCCTGCAGCCAGGATCCAGGTCCTTCCCATGGGTCCTGTCATCGGTGCTCATACGGGCCCGGGCTTTATGGCTGTGATCCACTTCGGCTCCCGCAATTTCCGCTGAGACCGGGAGCCTGCGCACCCGGTCCGGTTACAGGGACGTGTAAAAAAAGCAGGGACAATTTCCGTTTTCCGGAAATTGTCCCTTTCTTTTTCATTATTGCCTGTGATGCCAGGTGCTCACCATCTGATACACAGGACAGCTTTTTGAGGCTTTTCCTCCAGCTGCAGAGTGGACAGAAATGCCCCGGCATTGTCCCTGCGGCCGGCTGCAGACAAGCCGGGAAGCGTGCCGGCGCAGTCCCCGCTGACCACCCTGGCCGTGATGTCCTGTCCGTTGAGCTCGGCCTTTTTAAATCTTCTGTGTGAGAGCCAGGACAGGGGCCCGGTCTCACGGAGCACAAGAGTCGTGCAGCCGGGAGCTTCCGACATGCTCTCCAGGGCCGTAAAGCCCACATATTTTTCCGTGAGGCCCAGGCAGGACAGAGTCTCATTTTCGGGGACAAGGACATACCAGCCAAAGCCCTGGGGGTCCATGATTCCCTCGAACCGGTCCTTACTTCCAATAGAAAATGCCTGTTTTCCGAACCAGTCATAGACCCAGTACCTGTCGGACCTGTCCAGTTCGGGAATATCACGGGGACTAAAGGAAAAGCTCTGCCTGTCACCGGTCAGGTTATAGACGGCGATCCCGCCGGCTGTGCCGGCGCCCCAGGGAGCGGCATTATGCAGCTTGAGCACACCGCCTGCCCGGGGATCGGAGAACACACAGTCCTCTGTCGGCTTTGCTGACCGGATCATCATGGGAAGGCTCCCGTCCAGGTAAACGAGAGGGCGGAGCACATCGGGAACTGTCTCGCCTACCCGGTCACTGAAATAGACGGGACCGCCGCTGATGGCTCTGAGCAGGCTGTGTTTTCCGGCGTCGGGGTGACTGGTCCAGAACATATCCCAGTCGCAGCAGTAGAGTTCGTCGTGATAGATCGCATTATAGGCATTTTCCAGCAGATGTTCGGTAAAGCTGCCTTCCCGGTCCGGGAAGAAATCATCGCTGTTGCGGGATACAGCGGATGCGGGGCGGGCAAGAATATTTTCCATGGCCATCCCCATGCAGTTGAGAATGCTGTTGTCCATCAGAGCGGCTCCGCTCTCCAGGGCTTCATTCATTCCGCGGACGGCAGAACTTACGGGAAGGGTGTTTCCGAAATACCGTGCAGCGGTGCTCTGCCCGTCAACCTTCACGAAATCAATGCCCTGGCGCTTCAGCAGCTGATACCAGTGCCTGTAGAATGCCGCGCCCCGATCCGGGTCGGGGACCAGGAGGCCGTTTGTACATTCCAGGAGGTGGTCTGCCTCCTGTCCGGCCAGCACGGAACCTTTGCGGATGCCGCTCCAGTAGCCGCCCAGTGCGTGCCAGACTCCAAACTTTTGAATCGTGGAGCTCTGTCGGATGTCGCTGATCATCTGTGAAAAACCGTCAGGGAATTTTTTCCTGTCGGGCACGAAATCGGTCAGGAAGGTATCCCGGGTGCTCATCCAGCCATCGTCGATGATGACCCACCGGACCGGGACCGACTTCCGGGTGAACTCCGCAGCCTTCTGCCGCAGGCCCTCTTCATCCACATCGGTGTAGAAGGCATTCCAGCTGCACCAGCCCAGGCTTCGAAACACTTCCGGAATGCGGCGTTCCTGCCGCATGGGGATCCCTTTTTCACGGGCGAGCCAGGTGAAGGCGCTGTGCACAGCCCCGGAGACTGTATCACTCTGAGCAAGGATATAGAGGGGCTCATCCAGGCTCATATAACCGCCCACACCGGCGCTCAGTTCCAGGCAGAGTTCGTTTTCGGTCCCTCCGTTGACGGCAGCTTTCCACTCCCTGCCGACCATGGGGACAAGACAGGCGCAGGAATCCGTCCCTTTGAGCAAAAGGACCTGTGTCCTTTGGGGAATATCCTCAAAGCGCTCCACGAAAGCAGGGCGGGTCCATCAGTCAGAAAACAGATACAGCGCTGTCATTTTCTCCGGCATCTGATCAGGAGCAACGTAGACCCGGACCGGCGCTTCCCTGTCCAGACCGTCAAAGATCCAATGATCCTCCTGGAGCAGATCCAGGTGAAGAGAGACGATCCGGACCTGTCCGGAGCACTGCTCCTCAATACAGATCCGGGCGCTCCCCGGGATGAGTTTCTCCTGACCGGCGGGTAGTGTGCCGGCTATGGTCTTGCCGCTCTGGCGGCGGATCTCAAATTTGAACTGTGCCTTGTCTTTCATGGTGCTTCCTCCGGAAACTATATTTTGGAACCGCAATGCGGTCCTGTCATATCGGATTATAAAGCTGAAGGAGAGCGTATGTATATGGGATAATGCGCAGTATTTGCAGGATCCGGGATCCGGGGTGGTTTTCCGCTTTCATGCAAGCATCTGCACAGTGTTACTATCACAGTCCCTTCGGAACTGTGATAGTAACTTGCGAAAATCGTATTCCAATGCGCTATACGCGCACGATTTTCGCCGTCTCACTCGGGTTTTTGCATGAAAAACCCATGCAAAAACGCCTCGAATTTACTGGCTGTGGATAGAAACAGCGCAATCTACTTTGTATACGCGCATACCTTGACGAAATTGCCCTGTGAGGCTTATTATTAAACAAGTTGTCTGCGGAGAATTGTTAATGCTTTTCAAAGCCAATGGGTTTACAATGTCAAGGCTTTGCATTGTGGAATGGGATTATCGCAGGTTACTTTCACAGTTCCGAAGGATCTGTGGACCGTAACAAGAGGTACACACATAAGAGGGAAACATAATGAGATACGATTTCAAGAAAATTGAGCCGAAGTGGCAGAAGAAGTGGGAGGACGCCGAGCTTTTCAAGGCAGTGGATTTCAGTGAAAAACCCAAGTTCTACGGACTTGTGGAGTTTCCCTATCCCAGCGGCGCGGGCATGCATGTCGGCCATATCAAGGCATACTCCAGCATCGAGGTCATCTCCAGAAAGCGCAGGATGCAGGGCTACAATGTCCTGTTCCCGATCGGATACGACGCCTTCGGCCTTCCGACGGAAAACTACGCGATCAAGACCAATACCCATCCCCGCATCATCACGGACAAGAACATCGAGAAGTTCTCCAACCAGATGCGCAGCGTCGGCTTTTCCTTTGACTGGAGCCGTGTGATCGACACATCCAAAGAGGACTACTACAAATGGACCCAGTGGATCTTCCTCAAGCTCTTTGACCACGGCCTGGTCTTCAGGGACAAGACCCTCGTCAACTACTGCCCGTCCTGCAAGGTCGTCCTCTCAAACGAAGACAGCCAGGGCGGCAAGTGCGATATCTGCCACAGCGATGTCATCCAGCTCCCCAAGGACGTCTGGTATCTCAAGATCACCGAGTACGCGGACAAGCTCCTGACCGGCCTGGATACCGTGGATTATCCCGAGAACATCCGCCAGCAGGAGGTCAACTGGATTGGCAAGTCCACCGGCGCCTTCGTCGACTTCACGATCGACGGCATCGATGAGAAGCTGGAGATCTATACGACCAGGCCCGACACCCTCTTCGGCGTGACCTTCATGGTCATGGCCCCCGAGCATCCCCTGATCGACAAGTACGCGGACCGCATCTCCAACATGGCCGATATCGAGGCCTACAGGGCAGAGTGCGCCAAGAAGACCGAGTTCGAGCGCACCCAGCTGGTGAAGGACAAGACCGGCGTGAAGCTGGACGGGCTGATGGCCATCAACCCCGTCAACGGCAAGAAGATCCCCATCTTCATCGCGGACTACGTGATGATGGGCTACGG
>DGUF01000268.1 GCA_002394525.1 Lachnospiraceae bacterium UBA4317
CTGGGCCCGGATGCGGCTTTCGTTTTTTAATCACGCGCAGGGGCTGGATCCGGATGCGGCTTTCGTTTTTCCGGCCGGCCGCACCTCAAAAAACCGGAATAGCCCCAAACATCCGCCGGATCAATATGCAAAAAAGCCCGGTTGAAACATCCTCACCGGCTCCGCGCTGACTCCGGCCGCAAAAATGAGTCAGATTGAAACGTCCCTGTTGACTCCAAAATGAGTCGGATCGAAACGTCCCTGCTGACTCATTACTGGGTCAGTCTGCGCAGTTCGTAGAGGTCGGTCCTGCGGTGGGCCAGGAGCGGCAGTTCCTGCCGGACCCGGTCCACATAGTCCAGGTCCAGGTCCACGACGCAGACCCCCTCTTTTTCATCCATCTGTGTGACAATGGTGCCCCAGGGATCGACAACGATTGAGTGTCCCCAGGAGGTATAGGAGCTCTGCGGGTCCCGGGCGGGGGCCGTACCGATCACATAGCACTGGCTCTCGACGGCGCGCTGGCGGAACATGAGCTCCCAGTGTGCAGGCCCTGTGGTCATATTGAAGGCCGCGGGGACCAGGATGACCTTCGCCCCGTCCTGGGCCATGAGGCGGGCAGTCTCGGGGAAGCGGAAATCATAGCAGATGCAGAGGCCGATCCTGCCGAATTCCGTGTCAAAGCAGCCGATATGGTTCCCGGGCGTAAGGGTGTCGGATTCTTTGAAATACTGGCCGCCTTTGACATCGATGTCAAAGAGGTGGGCTTTTCTGTGCTTTCCAATCTGTCTGCCCTGCCGGTCAAAGACATAGGCGGTGTTGTAGATCCGGCCCTCCCCGTCCCGCTCGGGAATGCTGCCGGCGGCCAGATAGATCCCGTATTTTTTCGCGATCGCGGACAGGGCCTGCCAGGAGGGACCGCCCTCGGGCTCCGCGTAGAGGGGGAAATTCGGGGTCTCATAGGGACAGGCGAACATCTCGGGCAGGGTGACCAGGTCCACGCCTTTTAAGTTGTCTGCCAAAAAAGCCTTTCCGTCGGCAGGCTTACTGTCTCCTCCGGCGCATCCAAAGTCCTGTGAGGCATGCCCGTCCAAGGGACGATCACTTTCGGAGGAGATCCTTCCTGTGGCCAGGATCTTTTCCAGCTGCTCTATATTTTTTTCTTTTTCCGTAAAAACCCTGGTCTGAAGGACGGCTGCTCTCAATTTCATAAAATTTTTCTCCTCAGAAACTTTTCTTCCGGTCTGCTCTTTCAGAATCTGTCTCCGCAAACAGGCAGGTCTGCCCGCCTCTGCGGAGCCGGGGAATCAAACCGGGATACTCCACGGCACAGGTGGCTGTTCCACCCGCCTCCGCAGAGCCGGAGTAATCCTTACCGCTCGCTGTCAAAAGGAGGAAGCGCGGCCCTGCTTTCTTTTTTTGTCCTGCTCGATCCTCTGCATCATTTTTCCGACGACCCAGTCGTGGAAGCCGGTCGAGATATAGGCGAATCCCAGGCCCATATAGACCGGGGCCAGCATGAAGAAGAGGGCCATGGCGATGACCGCGTTCAGCAGCCTCGAGCTCGGACCGAAGGCCCGCAGCAGAAAGAGGGCCGCGATAAAGCCGAAGCTGAGCAGGTACATGTAGGCGCAGAGGCTGGCGACCTGGCCGACGGCCCGGATGATCTCCTGCCTGCCGGTCTGCTCCGGCATGGCCAGATAGCCGCTTCCGTAGATATAGAGGATCAGGGCCAGAAGCCCGGTCCAGCGGGGCGGATAATAGGAACTGACCGGCATGGGCTTCTGGATCGGGAAGCGGAGGCGGCGCAGGATCAGGAGGCTGAGCTGGCAGACGATGAAGCCCTGGACGGCCCCCATAAAGATCATGGAGACGATGAACATGCGAAGGATCGTGTCCGGCCGCAGCAGCATATTGATCGCTTCGACCTGGCGGGGGTCCACATTGGATCCCATGGAGCTGATGATCTCCTGCATGCCCTTCTGCATCTCGGCCACATCCTGGCTGAGGTTGAAGCCAAAGAGGGAGGCCAGCACCACCGTGCTCAGGACATTGGCAATGACACTGAGCCCCATGACCAGGATCATGGTTTTGGTCGGATCCCGCTTCGCATGGATGCAGCTGCCGTAGACCGCGCCGATAAAGGACTGGGTGATGGCATAGAAGGCGGAGGTCAGGATCCCGCAGAAAATGGAGATCAGGACCGTACAGACAAAGACCGGAATACTGTCCTTCCACCCGTATTTGGCAGAAAAGGCCACCATGGGAATGGGAAAGAGAAAGATAAAAGTGTCCTCCAGCATCCCGCCGGTCTGTCTGTTTAAGAGGAGCAGCACGCCGAAAACCGCGACGAGCAGGGCTCCAAAGGTCAGCTTCTGTGTATTTTCGTTCATATCGTTTCCTTTTTATTGTTCCCTTATTCCCCGGGCCTTCGTACCGCCCGGTCTTTTCGTGTTGGCAGGCGGCTTTGGCCTGCCGGTATCTTTTGCGCCGTCCGGCAGCTCTGGTCAGCCGGCAGGTCTGTGCCCCGGCCTCTTGGCCGGGATAAGGTTCCCGAAACTCTTTTAGCTATTATAATTCCTCCCTCAAAGTCCCACAACCGCTATCAGGCGCAAAAAGGCACACAGCTGTCAGGTGCAAAAAGGCACACAGCTGTCAGGTGCAAAAAGGCGCACAGCTGTCAGGCGCAAAAAGGCGCACAGCTGTCAGGCGCAAAAAGGGTTATGAAAAAGGACACACACAGAAAAGGTACACGGCCCTTTCCCGGCTGTGCACCTTTTCCTGAATGATCGGTATTTAGATGTTCACTTTTTAATGATCACTTTTTAATAATCGCTTTTGAAATGATTGCTTTTTAAATGATCGCTTTTTAATGATCTCTGGCAGCCGTTTGCGGCATGGGCCGCCGGGGCAGCTGTTGATCAGAATACAGGGCCCGCTTTTTACGCCACGCTGACGACCTCGTAGTCCTTGGCCTCGACGGCAGCCTTAAGGACATCATTGGCAACCTCGGCGTCCATGGATACGACGGCGGTGCCCTTCTCGTGGCTGACTTCTGCGGCGGTCACGCCCTCAACGGCCTCCAGGGCCTTTTTGACGGTCGCCTCGCAGTGGGGGCACATCATTCCCTTGATCTCCATTGTCTTTGTCATAAGATTCTCCTTTCTGAGTCTTTCCTCTTCCTCCTGCTCCTGCTCCTTCCGGCGGGTGTAGTCGGCCAGGAGTTTTCCGTCCGCGTCGGGGCGTACAGGATTTTTATCATTGTTCTTCCAGCGGCGGGCGTCCCCTCTTGTGTCGTGGACCTGCATGAGGTTGAGCCGCAGCGCGTTGGTGACTACACAGAAGCTCGACAGGCTCATGGCGAGCGCGCCGAACATGGGATCCATGGTGATGCCCAGGGGGACGAGCAAGCCCGCCGCCACGGGGATCAGGATCGAATTGTAGATGAGGGCCCAGAAGAGGCCCCAGAGGATGGTCCGGTAGGTCTGCCGGCTCAGGCGGACCGCGGCGCTGACATCCGTCAGCCGGCTCTTCATCAGAACGACGTCCGCCGCGTCGATGGCCACATCCGTGCCCGCGCCGATGGCGATGCCGATATCCGCCCGGGTCAGGGCGGGCGCGTCGTTGATGCCGTCGCCGACCATGGCGGTCCGGCCCTTCTCCTGCAGGAGGCGGATGACCTCCTCCTTGCCCGCGGGCAGGACTCCGGCCACGACCTCGTTGACGCCGGCCTGGCGGCCGATGGCCTCGGCGGTGCGCCGGTTGTCCCCGGTCAGCATGACGACATGGATGCCCATGTCACGCAGCTCCCGTATGGCCTGGGCGCTGTCCTCCTTCATGGTGTCCGCGACAGCGATGGTCCCCATAAATTTCCCGTCGCGGGCAAAAAAGAGCGGGGTCTTTCCCTCCTCCGCCAGGTGGCCTGCAGTCTGGCGGACCTCGTCTTCAACATCGTACTGGCCGGAGATAAAGGACAGATTTCCGCCGGCCATCCTCCTGCCCTCGACCATGGCCGTCAGACCGTTTCCGGGCAGGGCGCGGAAATCGAGTACGGACAGGCCGCGGAAGGCATTCCTCCCGGGCTCCGCCCCTTCCCCTGCTTCCGCAGTGCCGCCGGCCGCCGCTTCCTCTTCCGCGGCTTTTGCCAGCACGGCCTTTGCCAGGGGGTGCTCGCTCTGGGACTCCAGGGCAGCCGCCCAGGCCAGAAGCTCGCCTTCCGTGACTCCGGCCGCCGGCAGCAGGTCTGTCACGACGGGCTCACCTTTGGTGATGGTCCCGGTCTTGTCCAGGGCGATGATCTGCACGTTGCCGGTCTCCTGCAGGGCCTCCGCCGTCTTATAGAGGATCCCGTTTTTTGCCCCCATGCCGCTGCCGACCATGATCGCGACCGGGGTCGCCAGACCAAGGGCGCAGGGGCAGCTGACCACCAGGACCGAGATGCCGCGCGCCAGGGCAAAGCCCACGGGCCGGCCCATGACCACCAGCCAGAAGAAGGTCACAACCAGGGCGATGCCGATGACCGCCGGCACAAAAACGCCGGAGATTGTATCTGCCAGTTTGGCGATCGGGGCCTTGGTGGCAGCCGCGTTGCTCACCATCTGGATGATCTGGGCCAGGGTGCTGTCCTCGCCCACGCGGGTGGCCTCACAGCGCAGGAACCCCGACTGGTTCAGGGTCGCGGAGGAGACCTCGTCTCCCGGATTTTTGTCCACCGGGATGCTCTCGCCGGTCAGGGCCGCCTCGTTGACCGCGCTGCTGCCCTCGACGACGATACCGTCGACCGGGATATTCTCCCCGGGGCGGACGACAAAAATGTCTCCCTTCCGCACGTCGTCGATGCCGACCTCCTGCTCCTGCCCGTTCCGGACCACGGTCGCCGTCTTGGGGGCCAGCTTCATCAGGCTTTTGAGAGCATCGGTCGTCCGGCCCTTGGACCTGGCCTCCAGCATCTTGCCGACTGTGATCAGGGTCAGGATCATGGCGGCCGACTCAAAATAAAACTCCATCATATAGGAAGAGACCGCCGCCGTATTTCCGTCGACCTGGGCCCTGGTCATGGCAAAGAGCATGGCCGTGCTGTAGACAAAGGCCGCCCCGGACCCCAGGGCGATCAGGGTGTCCATGTTGGGGGCCCCGTGAAAGAGGCTCTTGAAGCCGCTGGTAAAAAACTTCTGGTTGATCACCATGACGATGGCCGCCAGCAGGAGCTGCAGAAGCCCCATGGCGACATGGTTGCCATGGAAAAAGGCCGGCAGGGGGAAGCCGAACATCATATGCCCCATGGAAAAATACATGAGGACCAGCAGAAAGCCCAGGGAGGTCAGAAGGCGCCGCCTGAGCACCGGAGTCTCCCGGTCCCTGAGCGCGTCCTCCTCCGCCGCCAGCTTGGCGGACAGGCCTCCGCCCTTTGACGATCCCGCTCCGGTGTCGGCCCCCTTGGGCGCCGCCCCGTAGCCCGCGTTCTCCACGGCCTGCATGATGGTCTCCGGCGAGGCGGTCCCCTCGACCGCCAGCGTATTGGTCAGCAGACTGACATTGCAGCTCGTGACCCCCTCCACCTTGGAGACGGCCTTTTCCACGCGCGCCTGGCAGGCCGCGCAGCTCAT
>DGUF01000050.1 GCA_002394525.1 Lachnospiraceae bacterium UBA4317
GAGACCGGAGCGGCGGCAGAGGCCGTGGAAGCGTCCTCCACGGGGGAGACCGGAGCGGCGGCAGAGGCCGCGAAGGAGGCATCCACAGGGGAGACCGGCGCAGCGGCAGAGGCCGCGGAAGCGTCCACAGGGGAGACCGGCGCAGCGGCAGAGGCCGCGAAGGAGGCTTCCACAGGGGAGACAAAAGAGGAGGCCCGCCCCCGCGGGGTCGCGGACACGCTGGTCTTTAAGGGACCGGATTATACAGTGACGGCAAGTTACGGGGAAGACGCGGGCATTCCGGCCGGCGCCTCCCTTGTGGTGGTTGAGATCAAGGAGGATTCAAAGAGCTATCAGGCCTATTGTGACCAGGCCCAGGCAGCGGTCGCGGAGAGTCAGGCGGGCGGTTCCGGGTCCGGTCAGGCCGGCAGTCCTCAGGCGGAGAGCCCGGAAGCGGGCGCTAAAGCCGCTGCAGGGACCGGCGGGTCAAAGTCCGGGGAAGCGGAAAGCGCAGCCGGCACAGGGACCGACGCCGGAGAGTCCGGGAAGAAGTCCGGAGAAGAGTCCGGGAAAAAAGAAAACGATCCGTCTCCCACAGACCAGGGGGGCGCGGAAACAGCAGGGAATACAGGCAGTACTTCCGCGGCCGCGGAAAATGCGGGCGCTGCTGCCCCTGAAACGGATACAAATGTGACAGTCTCCTGGGTGCGTCTCTTTGACATCACCATCGAGGTGGACGGTGTGGCGGTCGAACCGCAGGGACCTGTGGCGGTGCAGATCGATTACGGCCAGGCGATCGAGAAGGCCGGGAACGAAGAGGTGAACACGGTCCATTTTGAGGGGAAGGAGGAGAAGCCGGTTGTCCTGGAGACCCGGACAGAAGGGGCCGGCGAGACTCTCGAGCAGGTGACCTTTGAGGCGGAGGGCTTCTCGGTCTTTGCCGTCATGGGCACGACGATCACAAAAAGGATCCTGGCCAGTGACGGAGTGGGTTATCTGATCACCCTGACCTGCGGGCCTGAAGCCGCTATTCCGGCTAATGCGGAGCTGGAGGTCCGGGAGATCCTCCCGGAAAGCGAAGAGTACGGAAAATATCTGGAAAAGGCAAAAGACGCGATCCGCAGGGAAAACCAGGCTTCCGCGAAGAAAAACGATGCAGAGACCGATCCGGAAACCGGTGAGGACGGGAAAGAGGATACCTTCGGGATCAGCTTCGCCAGATTCTTTGATATCCGGATCCTGGCGGGAGGAAGGACGATCGAGCCCGCTGCGCCCGTGCAGGTGAAAGTGACCTATGCGGACGCCCTGGAGATGGAGAAGGAGGACACTCTGTGCGCCGTCCACTTTGCCAAAGGCGGGACCCAGGTGATTCAGGCCTCCCCCGATGAGGACCAGAAGGTCGTCACTTTTATGCAGGACAGCTTCTCCGTCACCGGAACGGTCGTGACGAGCAGCGGGACCTGGCCGGCTGCCGGCGCCGCCTATGTGATGTATCTGAAGTCGGGAAATGATTACTATGCAGTCGCCCATGACGGAAACCTCCACCAGGTCTGGCTGAGCGGCAAAAGCCTCATCTTCCCGGATGACGCGGAAGGCTTTGACATAGGCCGCTATGAGTGGACCTACGAACCGCTGTCCTACTATGGACGGACTTACCATTACCTCTCCTGTACGGACAGCCGGGGAGTGAAACAGTACCTGGACCCGTCGGCCTCCGGCGGCATCAGCAGCAGTGCTGTCAGTCTGTCCAGGGACAAAAACGGCAGGATCTATTCCGGGAGCTCCTATATCGGAGCAGGCAGCAATACCCTGACTGGCAGACAATCCAGCAGCAAGGGCGCAGCCATCCAGTTTGCCACCGATTTTTCTCTTCCGCGCAAGGTGACCATCCACTTCGTGGACCGGGACGGAAATGCCCTGTCCGGCGTCTCCTATAAGGGGCCGGAGGACTATCCGGTGATCCAAAATGATGACGGGACCTTCGCCCTTCCCTATCAGTGGGGGCTGGGGAACTCTTCCTTCACCCTGCAGCTGGACAGGGATTTTTCCAAAGACGGCTACACCTACGCCAGCACCCATCTGGCGGGGACCCGGGAGGGGAAGCAGCTGACCCATGAAGGGCTCACCATGGACGCCGCCCTGGTGGAACGCGGCAACTCCCTGTATTACTATGCGGACGCGGGCCAGTCGCTTGCTTACGGTTCTCTGACAGAGCGGAATCTCAATGATGCTCTGGAGGTACCCAATGAGAACGGGACAGGCATGACGGGCTATTCGGGCACCAAGGTCGACAAGGATATCTATGTGATCCTGGACCCGGTCCCCACATACACACCGGCCCAGACCTCCGAGGGACTGGATATTGAAGATCCGGAGTTCAGCAAGACCCTGGAGGACAACGGGGACGGGACCTACACCCTCTCTCTGAACGTGACCGGCCGCGGGATCAATGCTTCGACCAACCCCAAGGCCAACGTGATCTTTGTCGTCGACACCTCCTCGAGTATGGATAAGTCGGAGGGGACGGGTACAGGCCACAGCCGCCTGCACGATACAAAGCCTGCCCTCAAGACCCTGGCCCAGGACCTGCTGCTGAGCAATTCCATGGCGGGCAAGGACCCCGACACGGTCGAACTGTCCATGATCTCCTTCGATGGAGGCGTGGTGGATGAGATCGGCTGGACCACGGATTATAACGCCTTTAAAAACCAGGTGGATAACGGCCTGGCCCTTCACCGGGGCACGGACTGGGAGGATGCTCTGAAGCGGGCCTATGAGCTGGGTCTTGCCAGGCAGGCCGAGGAACCGGACCAGAAGGTCTTTGTCGTCTTCTTTACGGACGGCGAGGGTTCCCAGTACACCAGTTTCCACGGCCAGGGAACGTATCATACCACGGTCAATCCTAATTACAACAAATGGTACAGCTACTTCCTCTGCCGGGAGTCCGCCAAGGACGAGGCCAGGGCCATTGTCAACGCGGGCATGCAGTTCTACGCGATCTACGCCTTCAACGAGGACAAGGACAAATATAAGGGAGAGGCGGGAAGCGACCTTCTGCGCAACCTGGTCCGGCACGCCTATAACAGTGAAGAGCTGGG
Source organism: Lachnospiraceae bacterium UBA4317 (assembly GCA_002394525.1). The sequence goes on from DGUF01000050.1 coordinate 3,078, forward strand.
CAACAGGAACTTCTTTGCCAGGGCCAGCAATACGGCGGAGCTGGAGGCCGCCTTCAATTCCATCCTGCTCTCTGTCAGGGAGTTCCTGGGCGTCTCGGATGTGGTCCTCAACGACGATATCACCAGCCTGACCAGCACGGGCATCAACCTGGTCAGCAGCGCGGTGGGAGGATTTTCCTACAGCCGGTCCGGCGGCCGTTACGGCAGCGGGACGGTCTGGGAGGACGCGCCCGAAGCGGCCCATGACGACAGAGAAGACGGCGACGCGGGGAGCGTCACGTGGGACCTGGGAAGCATGGTCCTGGAGGAAGGGGTCACCTATACTGTGAGCTTCAAGGTCTGGCCCAGCCAGGAGGCCTATGACTGGCTTGCCAACCTCAGGAACGGGACCCGGACCTGGGACGATGTGGTCAGGGCCGGTTTGGACGCGCCGAACGGGGAAAATCCCCAGATCGAAAAGAACGGGGATTCCTATTCTCTTTTGACCAACAAACCCAGTCAGAACAGCGATGGTCAGATCATAAACAATGAGATCACCTACAAAAAGACCCATTCCGTGACGGTGACGGAGGCGGACATACCTGCAGGGACGAAGATGGGCACCCCCATCGAGGGCACAGACGAAGACGGAAATCCCACGACAACGACCTACACCCTGGACAAGGGTGTCTATACCAGAACCGTCCTGACGGAAAAGAAGACCTGTTTCAAAAATCCCGATCCCATGCCCATTCTGCCGGAGCGCATGAGCGTCATGAAGAAATGGGAGACCGCCATGAACACAAGTCATCCCGCGGATGAACTGAAGTTCCGGGTGCTTGTGGACGGAGCATACTACCAGAAGGACGGGACTACGAAGCCGGGCGAAAGCGGACAGGCCAATGCAGAGGAGCTGTCTGTCAGCCAGGCGAACGACTGGACAGACCACATCAACATCGCGCCGGGCATCGTCAAATACTACGATGACGACGGGAATGCCCTGTCGGAGGCCCTGGTCCTGGAGACCGGCCACAGCTACAGTGTGGAGGAGTTTGACCTCAAGGAAGGCGGAAGCGGCTTCCTCTACTACACCAGCTACGAATTCCATTCTCAGACGGTCCGGCCCATGATCGTCGACGGGACCCTCCGGTACCTGGTCCTGATCGACGCGCACAACCCTGCGCCGGCGGGGGCGAAGACCTGGCAGATCGGCGATCAGACCTGGTATGCGGCAGACAGCGGAAGCGGCAGCGGGACCCTGACCGGAACCAATTACAGAACGGCCGAACTGGATGTCACCAAGATCGTCAAAAACAGCAGCGGGGCTGACCTGACGGAAGAGGACCTGGACGCGGAGACCTTTACCTACCGCATCACCCTCTCCATACCCGACGGAACAGACCCTGCCGGAATCGTGGGCTATGAGTATGTTCCGCGGACGGGCAGCGGATCCTTCACTCTCTTCGGCTACCAGGAGGGGGAGACCGCCTTTGCCTCGGATATTGAACGTTTCAGCGGCAAGACCTTCAAGGCTTGGAACACCCTGGTCTACCGGGACCTGGTCGAATGGGAAAACGTGGACGGAAGGATCATTTCCAAAACAGACGCTGACGGCAACATTATCTGGAAGGTCCCCGTGGATGAGGAAGGATATCACTCCATCACCTATGACATGACCCTCAACAGAAAGGAGATCATCCGTTTCACCAACCTCCCGACCGGCACCAGATACAGCATCCGGGAGATCTATGCCAACTATTATCAGGCGGACAATCGCGATGACTCTGCCGGCCACGCCCCCATCGAAAAGGCCTGCAACCTGGACGCGGAGGGCTATGAGATCGCGCAGGTACGGACGACCGGCGGAACCGTGAGCAAAACAGTGATGGAAAACGACACGGTCACCGGCACCATCGACCGGCCCAATGTCCGCTACTACAACCAGTTCACCAACGACAAGACATCCGTGACGACGCAGGTCTCCATCCTCAAGACCAACGACGACGGCTCAAAGCCCCTGCCGGGCGCTGTCTTTGACCTCTATGACAAGGATGGATATGAAGCCGAGCCGCAGAAGCCCCTGCAGAAGGACCTGACCTCCTCCGGGGAGGCCGGAAAAGAAGGGACCATTGACCTGGGCAGGCTCAGGGACGGGACCTACTACCTTGTGGAGACAGCCGCTCCCGATGGCTATATTGCCCTGACAGAACCGGTCGTGATCACCGTGGAGAGCGGGTCTGTCCGGTACAGCATGGTAGACAGTAACCTCGATGACAGCAGACGCGGGATCAGCGGCGACTTCCAGGTGGGCTACCAGCTGAAAGTCATCAATCACGGAGGCTATGAACTGCCCGCGACAGGCGGCCCCGGCACCAGCCTCCTTCTTCGCCTTATGACTGCTCTGGGTGCTGTCCTGGTCGTCCTGGCCGCCGCCAGCCTGGCCCGGGAATGAGTCACCGGGGACGTGAGTCACCGGGGACGTAACAGTCTGACTCATTTTTCGATTCCGGCCGGACCAGCAGCAATCGGCCGGAAAAGCCTCGAAGGTAAAAGCAGCATATAAGCAAATAAGTAAAAGCGTATCACACAAATGATACGCTTTTACTTATTTGCTCACGCGATTATTTATCAGACAGAAGCCTTTCCTCTTATCGGAGGCGCTTTTAATGGTATTACCGTAAAACTCAGGTCTTGCATTGAAATTCACGCAAAAACGCCTCGAATTCGAGACGGTCTGAACAGTTACTGGCGGTCTGAACGGAAGAGATCAAAGGCGGCCTGTGCTAGTAAATGCGTTCAAACTATACTATACTTTATATATCAGTGTTAATAAATGAGGGCTGTTTCGCACAGGACCCAGTGACAGTCATTGCCGGTCACATAAAGGAACAGCTCCCCGGGCAGGAGGATCTTCTGATTCCGGAAACACCGAAAAAAAAAAAGAAAACTGAAAGGAAATGTGATATGAAAGGCAAAGTAAAGTCCACATATTTGATCGTTGCGGGATTCATCATATGCCTGCTCGGCATTTATTCAGCAATGCCGAACGGGAATGCCACCTCTGTAAAGAATTCCAATTGTACAGAGGAAACATCCGGCGTGGTCAGGGAGGTGTCCAGCTACAATTCGATCTCTGCGGGAAGGATGTACAGGGTCACCCTGGAGTATGAGGCAGGCGGTGAGCCTCTCACATTGGAGACAACTTCCCGTTACAGCGTAGATCAGGGCCAGAGCGTGGCGGTCCATTATAATCCGGCGGATCCGTCCGAGATATACGTCAAGGAGCTTGAGGATTCCAAGGCGAACCGGCTTGTCAAAAACATCATCATGATCGTGATCGGCGCGTTTGTGGTCTACCTGGGAGTCCAGGCCCGGATGGCAGCAGAAGCCGGCGCGGACGAATAGATGTACAGCGCAATGGACGGAAAACCGTGGCCGGCATGTCGTAAGTAAAGGTCTCCGGGGAGAATTGCGAAGGTGAAGGATAATACAGATTATAAACTGTTGAAGGAGGTCAATCCGGTATTCACAACGGCGCAGGCCTGTCTGCTGGTCATGGCGGAAGCCGGTGACGCAGACGCGAAAAGGCTTGTGTCACAGCTCGGATTTGATGAGGGGATCGCTTCCGTTGAAAAGGATGCGCTCACGGAAATGGAGAAGCTTCAGAAAATGAAATCGATCCCCGGCTTTACCACCATGATCGAAGCGCGATTCACGGCATCGTCCAACCTCATCCGCAGCAGGCAGGCAAAAGTCATCATTGACCTTCCCTGCGGATATATGCCGCGGGGACTGCAGCTCGCACGGGGTGAAAGCCTGTATAATCAGAGTTTCCTCCGTCTTCGCCGTGTACAAGGGGACTCGTTCTGCATGCTCTTCCATGTCCCGCCTTCGGGAGCATGCTTCGGCTGCCGCTCTGACGGGCGGGGCGCTGTGAAAGAGAGGCTGAAATGACCAAGATACCCTTCTTTTTTCGTAATGTTAAGACGGTCCGGAACCTGAGGGAATATATGGACCAGACCTTCTGCGAGGTCCTTCACACCACCCTGAATCCTGACGGGCCCGGTGTCATCCGCATTCATCTGATCCCGCCGAAGACGGGAGAGGATGAATTTGGTCCCAGCGCCGCCATCATCAACGGGACGGACATCCTGCCGGTCAATTTCGTCTGGGCGGTGATCCTGGCGGAAATGATCCGGGAGATCAATAAATATGACGGGCGGGAGATCGGGGAAGCAGATATCCGGTCCATTCTGGACCGGACCCTCAAAAGCGCGCACGAGATCATCCCTGTCTTTCCCTTAAAGCGTATAGAGGCGGATATAGAGACCATTTATACGACGATCCGGCAGATCGCCTACCGGGAGGAAGTGACCACGGATGTGCATTATATGAGCATCGGCGACTATGCGCCCTACATGCAGGCCCCCCACCGGATGGATCTCATGGTCAGCGCCATGACCAGGAAGGGCAGCTGGCACTGCAACCAGAAGTGCGTGCACTGCTATGCCGCCGGGCAGACCCTGTCGGACGAGGAAGAGCTGTCTACCGAAGAATGGAAAAGGATCCTGGACAAGTGCCGCAGAGCCTGGATCCCCCAGGTCACCTTCACGGGAGGGGAGCCCACCATGCGGGAGGATCTTTTCGAGCTGATCCGCCATGCCCGCTGGTTCATCTCCAGGCTCAATACCAACGGGATCCGGCTGACTCCGGACTATTGCAGGGAGCTGCGCAGGGCGGAGCTGGACAGTGTCCAGATCACCTTCTACTCCACGGATCCTCAGGTCCACAACCGCCTGGTCGGGGCCGCCCGGCATCAAGAGACCCTGGCCGGGATCAAAAATGCCCTGGCGGCAGGTCTGTCCGTCAGCATCAACACCCCCCTGTGCACACTCAACCGGGACTATGTAAAGACCCTGGAGCTCCTGCACGGGCTGGGGGTCATCTATGTGACCTGTTCCGGCCTGATCACCACGGGAAAGGCTGCGGGATCCGAATCGGAGTCTCTGCAGTTGAAAAGCGAGGAGCTGGAAGAGATCCTGCGGAAGGCCGTCGCCTACTGCCACGAAAACGGCATGGAGATCGCTTTTACCTCTCCCGGCTGGCTGGGGGAGGAGGTCTTTGAGGAACTCAACATCCCTTCGCCCTCCTGCGGGGCCTGCCTCTCCAATATGGCGGTCACGCCCGGCGGAAATGTGGTCCCCTGCCAGAGCTGGCTCTCCGACCGGCCGCTGGGAAATATGCTGGAGGATGACTGGAAAACGATCTGGGAGAGCGAGACCTGCAGGAACCGCCGCGCCTTTTCCGCGCAGCTGGCCGGGGAGTGCCCTCTTCGCAGATACTGCTGAGCGGCACAGGCCCTTTGGAGGAAATGCAGATGAAGTATATTGAAGAAAAAGAGCTGCGCAGACGGGTCCTGGTCCTGCTGGCGGCTGTCCTGGTTCTGGTTTGCCTGATTCTTCCGGGTCCCTTCACGGTGACAGCCAGGGCGGACAGCCCCACCGATGAGATCGAGCGTTTTCAGATCACTGTGGATGTGCGGGAGGACGCCTCTTTGCAGATGACCTACCACATAGACTGGAAGGTGCTGGACGATAAGACCTACGGCCCCCTGACCTGGGTCGATATCGGCCTGCCCAACAGCCACCACTCCGACGTCACGGCCCGGGGCAGCAGTATCAGCCGCATCGAGGACAAGGGAAACTCCCTGCAGATCTATCTGGACCGGGAGTACTACAAGGATGAAGTGGCGAGCTTCGAGTTTTCCTTCGTCCAGGACCACATGTACCAGATCGACCGCTTTGTAGAGGGGGAGACCGTCTTTGCCTACACGCCGGCCTGGTTTGACGGAATCGAGGTCAAAGACCTCCAGATCCGCTGGAATGCGGACAAGGCCGGGGCCTGGCAGCCGGACTGCCTGATGGACGGGGACTATCTGGTCTTTTCCACGGCTCTTCCGGCCGGGGACCGCTATTCGATCACCGTGGCCTATCCCAACGACGCCTTTGCCTTTTCCGTCGACCGCCAGGAGGGCGGCCAGGGTCAGGGGGGCGGAAACTATGACGGGGACGGCTACTATGAAGAGGAGGGGGATGAGATCTACGCGATCATCGGCGGCCTCGTTGTGCTGATCGTCTTTTTCTTCGTGCCCATCCTCATGGTGATCAGGTTCATCCGCTGGATCGCCGGCGGGA
>DGUF01000159.1:0-3356 GCA_002394525.1 Lachnospiraceae bacterium UBA4317
GGCTCACAGTCCCCTGAAATCAATCAATGAGAGGAAAGATTCATTATGTCAGATAAAAAGACACTGCCAGGCTTTGCCCGTCAGAGCGCTGTATACGGAAAAAAGAACCGTCGTCCGGGCCGGGGAATGCCCTCGCCCGGGGCGGCTGCCTTTTTTCTCTGCTGTCTGGTCCTGATCCTGGTCTTTGCCCTGCGCTCGGACCGGGGCTTTACGCGCACGACGGACCCTCTCGTGGAAGCGGAGGAGTATACGCCTGCTGCCGGAGAGGTCGTCAGCCAGACCCTGCCGGACGGCAAAAAGACGATCCGGGACCTCCAGGTCAAGTTCGGGACCTCCGGCCGTGTCAATGAGGGTCTTGTCACCGTTGCTTTTTTGAAAAACGGTGAGGAAGTCAGGCAGTGGAAGCTGGATTCGGACCTGGTGACAGACCAGGAATACCGGAAATTCGTCTTTGACAGGCCGCTGAGTATCAAGGCGGATGACCACTGCGCCTTCACTGTATCCCAGGCCTTTGAGGGGGAGAATGCAGTCTCTGTCCGGCTTGCTGAAAATGCTGCCGGTGAAAGCGGAGAGGATGGATCCGAAGAGAGCGACTACGGAGAAGATGGGTCCGAAGAGAGCGGCTACGAAGAGGACGGATCTGAAGAGAACTATATGGAGGAGGAGGGATCCGAAGGCGCCGAAGATGAAAAAGATGCCGGTCAAAGCCTGCCTGAGGACAGGACTGTCAGCTTCCGTCTGACTCTTGTCGACGGTTCCATGCGGGCCCGCTGCCTGCCCCTCATTGTGATCATTCTGGTCATTTTGAGCGTAGCGGCGGCAGCCCTGATCGATTTCCGCCGCGCGGGCGTCCTGAAGCTGGTCCTGACCGCTTTTGCCCTGTTCCTCTTTCTGGAAGTATTCACTACGGACCTGATGAGCAGGATGGTCACCGAGATCCCTGTCCGGGCCTACACCTGGAAGGGCGCGACGGAAAAGATCGGGCCCGGAGAGGAATGGGAGGAGCTGCTTTCGCTCAGGCGCACGGATTTTTCGACCCTCCGCATCCCGGTAAGCAAGGGAGAGGGCCAGTCCTCCTCCATCTATGTTCAGCTGACGAATGAGGAATCCGGACAGGTTTATTTTGACAGAGAGATCAGTGACGCGGATATGACCGGCGGCGGTCCCACCGGAAAAGCGATCCGGATCAGCGCCCTGGAAAATTCCGGCGGTGAAGGGTCAGAAAACGGGGACCCTTCAGCTACGCAGAAATCGGGAAAGAATGTATTTCCCTGCGGAACCTACCGCCTCCTGATCCGCAACGCGGATGATTCAGACAGCCTCCGGATCAGCGTCCAGGACGACGGAAGAGGAGAGCAGACGATCAATTACCAGGCTGTTCTGGATTCCGGACTGGGATACAGGATCGCCTCAGTCGTCCTGCTCCTCGCCGGCCTCTACCTGATCGCCGTCTTTTCCGGGCTCGCGGACCGGGGGGGTGCGGGAATCCTCGGAAGGACCGGTGCATCCCGGTCTGCGGGCAATAGCAATGGGTTCGAAAGGACCGGTGCATCCCGGTCCGAGAGCCCTGCCGGCTCGTCCGCCCTTCGATTTTTTATGATTTCCGTCATCCCCCTGTCAATCATCTACCTGATCCTGCTCCTGCCCTGGAGCGCACCGGATTCCGGCTCCCATATCATGGCGGTCAACCGGTTCACGAATATCCTTACAGGGGCGGGCCAGGACCACGAGTGGGACGCCCGCGCCGACGACGCCGTTCTTTTTCCGACAGAGGAAGAGCGCCGGCTCGAACGCAATCCCCAGATGAAGGACTACGCCGAGACCTACCTGGGCGGCAGGACCGGCGCGCAGGACCTCACCCTGACACAGATCGGCAGCGACGAAAAAATGGTCTTTTACTCGCCGGTCAATTACCTCCCCCAGATCCTTGGCTTCACCCTGGCCAGACTTCTGGGCCTGGGCACTGTGCCCATGTTCTTCCTGGCCAGGATCCTGACCCTGATCGTCTACATTGCCGCCTGCGCCCATGCCGTCAGGACAACCCCCGTCGGCAGGAGCATTTTTGCGGCCATCGGCCTCCTGCCGGTATCCCTGATGATCGGCAGCTCCATCAGCTATGATATGATGGTCCTCATTTCCACCCTCTGCTTTACGGCCAGCGTCCTGCGCGCGACAGAAGAGGGGGGCGGCATCACACGGAACCAGGCCTCGTCCGTCCGCAAAAACGCGGCGGCCTCCCGTGACAACATCGGAGACAGACACAGGACCGGCATGGCCATCATCGAGAGCGCCGTCTGGGCTGCAGTCATCGGCAGCGTCAAGGGCGGCGGCTACCTCCTGCTCCTTCCCCTGGTTCTCCTTCTCCTGCCCCGGGCAGGAAAAGAAACTGCATATCAGGGAGCAGGATCCCGTGAAAACGGATTCCAGAAGACCGGATCCCGGGAAATGATTTCCGACGATCCCTACGGCCCCGGAGCGAGATCCGGCAAACTCTCCGGCAGCCTGGCGGAAAGCCTGCAGGGCGACCCTGCAGACCCCGTGAGGCCCGGCAGAACGGCACACCCGGCAATGCGGACAGGGGACACACTGAAAAGAATTCTCCCCATCCTCCTGGCCGGCGCCATCTCCGCCCTGATCTTTGACGTCATCCTGCCGGCGGGCTTCCTCTTCCAGTTTGGCGGGGACATCAATGGAAAAATGGCATTTTCCTATGCCCTGACCCACCCCGCCGCCTACCTGGCCATGATGATGAAGGCCTATATCACCAATGCCGACTCCCTCGTGTTCGGCATCGCGGGCAGCAGACTTGCCTTCGCCGAACCCACCATCCCCGACCTCGTGATCGCGGGACTCCTCCTCTGCACGGGAGCCATGGCCCTGGCCGAAAAAGACCGCCTCAGCCTCACGCGGAGGGACAAAACCATCTTCCAGATCATCATCGCCGCCCTGGTCCTGACCATGCCCGCCATGCTCCTGAGCTGGACCAGCGAGGGCTCCGACATGATCATGGGCCTCCAGGGCCGGTACTACCTCCCGGTCCTGCCCCTCATCCTCCTGGCCTGCACCAAACCCTCCCCGTACGGGAAGACCGCCGGCCGACAGGACTCGGACCAGACCGCCCGCAGACAGACAGACCGCTCATTCATCCGCGCCTTCTGCCTCCTGTCCTGCCTCTGCGTCTACTACATGATGCGCCTCTACCTCACCCGGTAAAACCGGGTGAGCCGATTAGTCTTCTGTGAGTCGTTTGGCCTTCCATGAGTTGGGGGGACGTACCAGTTCACATGAGTCAGGGGACAGGCACTCTGTGTGACAAAGGGACAGGCACTCTGTGTGACAAAGGGACAGGCACTCTG
>DGUF01000159.1:3436-3646 GCA_002394525.1 Lachnospiraceae bacterium UBA4317
GTGCCTGTCCCTTTGTCACACCCCTTGTCATTTCTGCTCTGGCGTCCTATTGAACTATTTCCGGAAGTCGAAGCGATAGAAGCGAGGAAAAAGGGAAAGGTCACGCATCTTCCCTGGAAGCAAAGCGACAGAGGCGAGGAAAAAGGGAAAGGTCACGCATCTTCCCTGGAAGCGAAGCGACAGAGGCGAGGAAAAAGAGAAAGGTCACGC
>DGUF01000004.1 GCA_002394525.1 Lachnospiraceae bacterium UBA4317
GTTTACTTGACCACCTTTTGACCTTTACATCATAAAATGAAGGATGTATTTTTACAGCGCAGATGTTAAAATACCCTTGTCTGTCCGGATCTCCGGAATCAGAAATAGCCGTAAATACATTTTGAGCGGTCCCGGCCCCTGTCCGGCCGGGACCCTTGCAGATACAGGAAAGAAGGTGCTTATGAAAAAGCCAAACATGCTCCAGACTGTCCTTTCCGTCGGGGCCTGCAAGCTGACGCGGGCCGTCCTGAGAAAGACCGGCCGCGGCGGGACCGCCATCCCCGGCATCGTGGCCATGAAGATGTGCGGAAACGTCCTTTCGGTTCCCGCTGAGAATATGAAGATCGTCATCGTGACCGGGACCAACGGCAAGACCACGACCTGCAACATGATCGCCCACGCCATCGCGGAGACCGGCCACCCCTGCTTTATGAGCCGGTCCGGCGTCAACCTCCTTCACAGCATCGCCGCCGATGTCCTCTGCAACACGGACTGGAGGGGCAGGCCCAAAGATCCCTATGCCGTCCTCGAGTGCGACGAGGCGGCCCTCAAGCAGGTCGTTCCCCTGCTCTCCCCCAGGGTCATCGTAGTCACCAACCTCTTCAGCGACCAGGTCGACCGCTACGGAGGAGTCCAGAACACGCTGGCCGAGATCCGCAGGGGCATCGAGCGCAGTCCGGGATCCACCCTGGTCCTCAATGCGGATGATCCGCTCACCGCCTCCCTGGCCCTTAATGTCCCCAATAAAGTGGTCCGCTTCGGCCTGGAGTCCGGGGTCGGGGAACAGGGCGTGGTCGACCTGTCGGACGCCGGCGTCTGCCCCGTCTGCGGAGCCGCCTATACATATGACTACCACACCTATGCCGACCTGGGCGGCTTTCGCTGCAGCTCCTGCGGCTGGCAGAGGCAGACCCCCGAGGCGGCCGTGACCTCCATCGACTACAAGGGAACGGACAAGAGCACGGTCAGGATGACGGTAAAAAGATCCGCCTCCTCCCCTAAAGGCCTGCGCCGGGTGGTCGATATCGCCCTGCCGGCCGTCTACAACATCTACAACGCTGCCGCCACGGCTGCCGCCGCGGTCGCGCTTGGCTTCTCCGCCGAAGAGACCGGGGCCGCCATCGGGTCTCTGGCCAGTGTCCGGTCCGCCTTCGGCCGTCTCGAGACCTTTGACCTCGACGGGATCCGCCTGCAGATGATCCTGGTCAAAAACCCGGCCGGCTGCAACCAGGCCTTCACCTATGTGACCGGCTTCGGCGAGGACTACACCGCCGTCCTCTGCCTCAATGACCGGACCGGCGACGGGCACGATATCTCCTGGATCGAAAACACTGACTACGAAAAGCTCTGCTCCGATTCCCACCTCAAAAAGATCTATGTGGCAGGCGACCGGGCCAGGGAGCTCTTTGACAGGCTCAAGGAGGCAGGCGCCTGCGCTCCCGGCGAAGACCGCATGGAGCTGGTCACCGACTATGGACAGATCGTTGAGAAACTCAAAGAGGACAGGCGGACCGCCTTCCTCCTTCCCAACTACACCTCCATGATGGAGCTGCGCCAGGCTCTGAACAAGGAGACCGGGAATAAAGATTTCTGGGAATGACAGGCAAAACGGGCGGCTCACCCGAATAAAGAGACCGGGAACAGGGATTTCGGGAATGATAAAAAACCGCGCAGAGGGCAGAGAACCTGCCCGCTGCGCGGTTTTATTCTGTTCCTTTTACCGGTCCTCTCTGAAATAGGACAGGCCCAGGCTGGCCGGCGGCTGGTTCTCCCTCTTGTTGCGCATGCTGGTGATGATGAGCACGATGATGGTGACGATGTAGGGCAGCATCTTGTAGAGTTCCTTGACCGCCAGGTTCATCCCGGTCGGGATGTAGAGGTAGAGGATATAGAGGCCGCCGAAGAGGAAGGAGGACAGGACGCCGATGTCCGGTCTCCAGATGGTGAAGATGACCAGGGCGATGGCAAGCCATCCGCGGTCTCCGAAGGCGTCATTGGACCAGACGCCGTTGGCGTAGTCCATGACATAGTAGAGTCCGCCCAGGCCCGCGATCATGCAGCCGATGCAGGTCGCTCCGTACTTGTATCTGGTGATGTCGATGCCGGCCGCGTCCGCCGTCGCGGGGCTCTCGCCGACAGCCCGCAGGTGGAGGCCGGTCCTGGTGCTTCTGAGGATATAGGCCGCCGCCAGGGAGATGATGACCGCCAGATAGGCCAGAAAGCCGTAGGACAGAAAGACCTGGCCGAACCAGCCGGTGGTCGATGCCCCGGGCAGGGCAGTCCGGAAGGTATTGGAGGTCGCGGACAGGGCGATGGAGGGCACGTCCGCTCCGGTGAGTTTGATCAGGGATCCGCCGAAGAAGTTGCCGATGCCGACGCCGAAGGTGGTCATGGCCAGGCCCGTGACGTTCTGGTTGGCCCGCAGGGTCACCGTCAGGAAGCAATAGATCAGGCCCATGATCAGAGAGCCCAGCAGGCAGGCCAGCAGGGGGATCAGGATGGTCAGGACCGGATTCATGGCCTCCGGAGTCCCGCAGGCGCTCTCATAGAGGAAGGCCCCGATGACGCCGGCGATACCGCCCACGTACATGACGCCCGGGATTCCCAGGTTGAGGTTTCCGGACTTCTGGGTGATCGTCTCCCCTGTGCTTCCGAACATGAGGGGGATGCTCTGCGCGACGACGCGCGGGATAAAAGCGACTACATCAAACATTTGTCTTGTCCTCCCTCTTCTCTTCCGCCTTGTCTTCAGTCTTCTGCGGCCTGGGAGCAGCCTTGGCGTGTCCCCGGAAATGGAGCTGGTAATTGATGAAAAACTCGCTGCCGATGATAAAGAAAAGGATGATGCCGGTCAGGATATCCCCATAGGACTGATTGAGTCCATAGATGGTCGCGATCTCTCCCGCGCCCTTGCCCAGAAAGACCAGGAGGAAGGAGGAGAGGACCATGCCCAGGGGGTTGAACTTGGCCAGCCAGGCCACCATGACCGCGGTGAAGCCCTGGCCTCCGGCCAGGGTCGTCGTCAGGGTGTGCTCGGTGCCGGCCACCAGCAGAAAGCCGGTGAGGCCGCAGATGGCACCCGACAGAAGCAGGGTCCGGACGATGGTCCAGCCGACGTTGATGCCGACATAGCGGGCTGTGGCGACACTTTCTCCGACGACGGAGATCTCGTAGCCATGCTTGGAATAGGTCAGATAAATATACATGCCGATCGTGAGCACGGCGACACAGAGGATATTGAGCAGGTACTTGTTGCCCGCCACGACAGGGAGCCAGCCGCTCTCGGTGGCCTGGTTGATGATACCGATCTTGCCCGATCCCTTGGGGACCTCCCAGAGGATGACATAGTAGGCGACCAGCTGGGTGGCGACGTAGTTCATCATCAGGGTAAAGAGGGTCTCGTTGGTGTTCCAGGCGGCCTTGCAGATGGCGGGCAGCATGGCCCAGAAGGCGCCGGCCGCAAGAGCGGCGATCACGCTGATCAGGACCACCAGGCCTCCGGGGACCTTGTCTCCCAGCATGATCATGCAGGCGGCGGTCGCCAGGGCCCCGATCAGGATCTGTCCCTCACCGCCCAGGTTCCAGAAGCGCATGCGGAAGGCGGGGGTCAGAGCCAGGGAAATACAGAGCAGGATGGCGATGTCCTTACCCAGGATCCACATACGGCGGGCCGTGCCGAAGGCGCCGGAGAACATGGTCGCGTAGACCTGCAGGGGATTGAGGCCCGTTGTGATCATGGTGATCAGGGCGCAGACGATCAGGGCGATCAGGATCGCGGCAAGGCGGATCCCCCAGGCGGCTGTCCAGGGAAGGGCTTTGCGCTTTGAAATATGGATCAGAGCTTCTTTCTGTTTTGTTTGCAAAGTCATTCTCCTTCCTGCTGGCGCCTGTCAGGATCCGTTTTCTCCCGGTCTCCTGCCGCTGCCTGAGTCTCCGCGGAGGAACCGGCTTCTTCAGCGTTTTCCCCTGAATCAGCTGTGTCCTCCAGCATGGCCTCCATAGCATCTCCCAGATCCTCCTGGGTCTGCTCATCCTTTTCCTTTTCTTCCTGTTCCACTCTCTTGGAGCCTCCCAGCCTGGTCATCAGCATGCCGACCTCGTTTTTATCGGCCGTCCTGCCGTCGACGATCCCGCTGACACGGCCGCCGCAGAGCACGACGATCCTGTCGGAGAGCTCCAGGAGGACATCCAGGTCCTCGCCGACATAGACGACTGCCACGCCTGCCTTCTTCTGCTTGTTGAGCAGGTCATAGATGGTGTAGGAGGAATTGATATCCAGGCCGCGGACGGCGTAGGCCGTCAGCAGGACCCTGGGGGAATTGGCGATCTCCCGGCCCACCAGGACCTTCTGGACATTGCCGCCCGAGAGCCGTCTGACCGGCGTGGAGACGCCGGGGGTATTGACCTCCAGCTCCTCGACCACCTTCTCCGCCAGATCGTGGGGCTTTTTGCGGTTGGTAAAAATGGACCGGCCGCTGCGGAAGGACCGCAGCATCATGTTGTCGGACAGGTCCATATTTCCCACAAGGCCCATGCCCAGGCGGTCCTCCGG
>DGUF01000043.1 GCA_002394525.1 Lachnospiraceae bacterium UBA4317
TTTGACCGTGTGCGCGAGAGCCTGAGGTCCAGACGCAGGGGAGAAGACCTGAGCGAGCTGGTCAACAGGAGTATCACGGATACCCTTTCCAGAAGTATCTTTACCTCCCTGACGACCTTCTTCATGGTCCTGACCCTCTACATCTTTGGTGTGGCAAGTGTCAAGGAATTCGCCCTGCCCATCATGATCGGTATCGTCTGCGGTGCCTATTCCTCCGTCTGCCTGGCAGGCTCCATCTGGTATGTGCTCCGCAAAAAGGCGGATGACGCCGCCCAGGTAACTGTCAATAACAGGAAGCAGAACAAGGGGAATTCCGGTTCCGCTCAGCAGTCAAAGAAAAAAGACGACTATTCCAACCTTTCCAAGAAGGAGCGCAGAGAGAGGCGCCGCAAGGAAGAGGAAGCAAGAAATAAGTCCAAGATCACAGTCTGACCGGCCGGGCGGGTGGTCCTGACCGGACCGCCTGTCTGAAGCGGCATAATAACAGGGGGGATGTTCCACATCCTCCCTGTTTTTACACCCCCGGTGCGAGTCCGGAATGTTACATGTTCACGCCCTCTCGAAGGGCATGAACATGTAACATTGCGCGCGGTGATTCCAATACGCTTCGCGTACACCGCGCGCCGCTGAACTCGGGTTTTTCGCGAAAATGCCGCGAAAAACTCCTCGAGTTTCAGATGGGGCTGAACAGTTACGTCCGGAACACAGAAAGAGGTACACATGGCCAGGTGGATGCTCTACACAAAAAAGGCGGATTTCAAGGCGATCGCGGAGGACTGCGGCATCTCGCAGGTCCTCGCCCGGGTGATCCGCAACCGGGATGTGGTCGGCTCCCTGCAGACCCGGCGCTTTCTGAAGGGGGGACTGGAGGACCTGCACGATCCATGCCTTCTGCCGGATATGGAAAAGGCGGCCGGGATCCTGTGTGAAAAGATCTCCGCGGGGGAGGCCGTCCGCGTGATCGGGGACTACGACGTCGACGGGATCTGCGCCTCCTATATATTGATGCGGGTCCTGGCCGCCTGCGGGGCGCAGGCGGACGTCGTCCTGCCGGACAGGATCCGGGACGGGTACGGGATGAATCCCCAGATGGCGGATGATGCCGCCCAGGATGGGATCGGCCTGATCCTGACCTGTGACAACGGGATCGCCGCCGCGGAAGCCGTGGCCAGGGCCAGAGAGGCCGGGATCTGCGTGGTCGTCACGGACCACCACGAGGTGCCCTATGAAGAGGGCGCTGACGGGGCCAAGACCTGGATCCTGCCGCCCGCCGACGCCGTCGTGGATCCCAAGGTCCGCGATCCCCGGACCGGGCAGATAGAATACCCATTTCCTGAGATCTGCGGGGCCGTCGTCGCCTGGAAGCTGTCGGACCTTTTGCTGCAGAGGCTGGCGCCGGATCAAAGGACCGCGGTTCTTCAAGAGCTCCTGCCCTTCTGTGCCCTGGCGACCGTCTGCGACGTCATGCCCCTGGCGGACGAGAACAGGATCCTGGTCCGCGAGGGCCTGCGCCTGATCTCCGGCACGAAAAATATCGGACTCAGGAGCCTGTTGACCGTCAACGGCCTGGAGGACAGGCCCATCACGACCTACCACGCGGGCTTCGTGATCGGCCCCTGCCTCAATGCCACCGGGCGGCTGGACAATGCGGAGCGCGCCCTGGCCCTCTTTCTGGAGGATGACCCGGCGGAAGCCCTGCGCAGCGCCCAGAAGCTCCGGGAACTCAACGACAGCCGCAAGAGCCTGACCGAGCAGGGCGTGCAGAATGCCCTGATCCAGATCAGTGAAAAGCACCTGCTCGATTACCGGGTCATGGTCATCTTTCTGCCGGACTGCCACGAATCCCTTGCGGGGATCATCGCGGGCAGGATCAGGGAGCGCTGCAGCAGGCCGGTCTTTGTCCTGACCAGGACGGAAAACGGCCTGGCCAAGGGCTCGGGCAGGTCCATCGAGGCCTATGACATGTTTGCCCATATGACCGGAGTGAAGGAATGCTTTGTGAAATTCGGAGGGCACAAGATGGCGGCGGGCCTCTCCATGCGGGAGGAGGACATCCCCGTCCTGCAGGATAAACTGGAGGAGACCTGCGGGCTCAGTCAGGAGGACCTGACGGATGTGATCCATATAGATATGGAGCTTCCGCCCTCCCTGTGGAATTTTGAGATGACAGAGGAGCTCCGCCTGCTGGAGCCCTGCGGGACAGCCAACCCCAGGCCCGTGTTCGCGGCCAGGGGGATCCGCCTGCGCGGTGTACGCGTCATGGGAAAGGGCAGGAATGTCCTGGGTTTTGAGGCCGTGGACCAGGGCGGCAGGACCCTGTCCCTGACCTGGTTCTGCGAGGCGGACGTCTTTGAGGAAAAGGTGACCGCAGCCCGGGGAGCCGGGGCCTGGCGGGCCCTGCAGGAGGGCCGGGCAGACCTGACAGTGAGCATGGTCTACCACCCCGAGATCAATGAGTGGAGAGGGCGCAGATCACTGCGGTATGTGATCAGGGACATGCATTTCTGAAAAGGCCGGAAAGCCTTTTGTCGATGAAACAGAGATATGGAGGTTTGAGATGAAGATAAAAGACCTGGTCCGAAAGCTGGATTTTGATTTACTGACACCGGAGGGAGAGGTCATCACCGACGCAGAGACCCGGGAGACCATGCTGGAGCGGGAAATCAGCTCCATCACCAACAATTCCGGAAAGGTCGTGGACGGATCTCTTTTCTTCTGTATAGCAGGATCCAGAAAGGACGGACATGAATTTGCCGGAGACGCTGTGGAGAAGGGCGCGGCGGCCCTGGTCGTCCAGCGGGATCCGCAGATCGCGAAAAGCATCGGCGGACCGGCCGGCAGCGGGGATGAAGCCGCGGACCGGCGGGCCCCCGTCATCATCCGTGTCGAAGATTCCCGCCTGGCCATGGCCGTGATCTCTGCGGCCTGGTACGGCGACCCCGCCCGGGAGATGAAGGTCATCGGCGTGACCGGGACAAAGGGCAAGACAACGACGACCTATATGGTCCGGTCGATCCTGGAGTCGGCGGGGATCAGGACCGGCCTGGTCGGGACCATCGAGGTCCTCTACCAGACACCGGAAAAGGAGGTCAGGATCCCGGCTGCCAACACGACGCCCGAATCCATCGACCTGCAGAGGATCTTCCGGGAGATGGCGGACAGCGGCGTCGAGGCCGTCGTCATGGAGGTGTCCTCCCAGGCCCTGATGCTGCACCGCACGTCCGGCTTTGTCTTTGACCTGGGGATCTTCACCAACCTCTCCCCCGACCATATCGGCCCCAATGAGCACAAGGATTTTGAGGACTATCTGCACTGCAAGAGCCTGCTCTTCTCCCAGTGCAGGACCGGGATTCTCAACGGGGACGACAAGTGGTGCGACAGGATCCTCGAGGGCCACACCTGCCAGGTCGAGACCTTCGGACTGGGGGAGAAAAATGACCTCAGGGCCGAAAACATCGGCCTGGTCCACACACCCGGAGAGTTGGGTGTGGAATTTGATACAAAGGGGACGGTCGAGCTCCACGCCCATGTGCCGGCGCCCGGGCGCTTCAGCGTCTACAATGCCCTGTGCGCCATCGCGGTCTGCCGCCATTTCGGGGTCTCCGCCGAGGATGTACGCGGAGCTCTCCGCAGGATCCATGTCCGGGGCAGGATCGAGATGGTCAAGGTGAGCGATGACTTTACGCTCATGATCGACTATGCCCACAACGCCATGGCTCTCGAAAGCCTCCTGCAGACCCTGCGCGAATATGATTCCGGCAGGCTGGTCTGCGTCTTCGGCTGCGGCGGAGACCGGGCCAGGTCGAGGCGGTTTGAGATGGGGGAGGTCAGCGGGAGGCTGGCGGACTTCACCATCATCACATCGGACAATCCCCGGTCCGAGGAGCCGGAGGCCATCATCGCGGACATCGTGACGGGACTGGCCCCGACCGGCGGCAGCTATGTGACGATCCCCGACCGGAAAGATGCGGTCCGCTACGCGATCCGGAACGGACAGCCGGGCGATATCATCGTCCTGGCCGGCAAGGGCCACGAGGACTACCAGGAGATCAAGGGTAAGAAATATCCCATGGATGAGAGGGTCATGATCCGGGAGATCCTGGCGGAAAATGCCTGAAGGGGCGGCGGTCTGTCCTGACCCTGTCCGTTTGATCCCGGGACGGTGTTTATGGAGGAGAATTACTTGAAACAGTTTGCCCAGGTGATCATCGATATTTCGGCCAGAGGACTGGACCGTCCCTTCACCTACCGGATCCCGTCCGGGATGCGGGAGAATCTGCGGGCGGGCAGTATCGTCATGGTCCCCTTTGGGGCGGGAAACAGGCTGCGGAAGGGCTATGTGATCGGGTTTTCGGATACGGCGCAGATGTCCGCCGACAGGATCAAGGAGATCGACCAGATCGTGGAGCCGGCCAGGGGCTATACCATGGAGGACAACAGCGACTACTATCTGCGTCTTGCGGCCTGGATGAAAAACCGCTACGGCTCGACCATGGCGACCGCCATGCGGGTCGTCCTGGCCTCGCGCCGGGCGGGGAAGATCAAGGAGCACAGGCAGATCCGCCTGGTCCTGTCCCCTGAGGAGGGGAGGGCCAGGCTGGAGGAATACGACCGCAGACACCAGACCGCCAGGGCCAGGCTCCTCAAGGAGCTCCTGGAGGTCCCGGTCCTGCCCTGGACCCTGGTCACGACCAGGCTCCATGTCTCGGCAGGGGCCATCCAGGCCATGAAGCGGGCCGGGGTCATCGAGGTCGAGTCTGTCCAGGAGCTGCGCAATCCGGTCAACGTCTCCCCCAGCACGCGGACGGGCATGGAACTCAGTCCGGCCCAGAGGCAGATCGTGGATACGGTGATCGGCGACTTTGACAGCGGCCACCCCTCGATCAGCCTGATCCACGGAGTCACTGGCAGCGGGAAGACGGAGGTCTATATCTCCATCATCAGGGAGATCTGCGCGCGGGGCAGGCAGGCCATCATGCTGATCCCGGAGATCTCCCTCACCTTTCAGACCCTCATGCGCTTCTACAGCCATTTCGGGGACCGGGTCAGCGTGGTCAATTCCTCCCTGTCCGAGGCGGAGCGCGCGGACCAGTGGGAGCGGGCCCGCAGGGGGGAGATCGATGTGATCATAGGGCCCAGGAGCGCTCTTTTTACCCCCTTTGCCAGTCCCGGCGTGATCGTGATCGACGAGGAGCACGAGCACAGCTATAAAAATGAATCCATGCCCAAGTACCAGACCCGCGATGTGGCGGAGGAGATCGCCCGCATGCACAAGGCCCTCCTGGTCCTGGGCTCGGCCACCCCGTCCATGGAATCCTATTACAGGGCCAGGGAGGGGGATATCCGGCTCTTCCGCCTCCAGGACCGCCTGACCGGCGGGACCCTGCCGGCGGTGGAGGTCGTGGACATGCGCAGGGAGCTGCAGGAGGGCAACAGGACCATCCTGTCCCGGAGCCTGGCCGAAAAGATCGGGGACAGGCTGCGCAAGGGCCAGCAGACCATGCTCTTTATCAACCGCCGCGGCTTCGCGGGCTTTGTCTCCTGCCGCAGCTGCGGCTATGTCCCCAAGTGTCCCCACTGCGATGTCTCCCTCTCCCTGCACGGAAACGGCCGTCTGATCTGCCACTACTGCGGATATGAGCGGGCCTCCTTCAGGACCTGCCCCGAGTGCGGCTCCAGATACATCCTGGCCATGCGGGCCGGGACGGAAAAGATCGAGGGCTACCTCCGGGAGGCCTTCCCCGAGGCCAGGATCCTGCGCATGGACGCCGACACGACCCGGAAAAAGGGCAGCTACGAAAAGATCCTCTCCGCCTTTTCCTCCGAGGAGGCGGACATCCTGCTGGGGACCCAGATGATCGTCAAGGGACATGACTTTCCCGGCGTGACCCTGGTCGGGATCCTCATGGCGGACCTGTCCCTGTACGGGGATGATTACCGGGCGGCGGAGCGGACCTTCCAGCTGCTCACCCAGGCGGCCGGCCGGGCCGGCCGGGGCACGGAAGCGGGAGATGTCGTGATCCAGACCTATCAGCCCGATCACTACGCCATCCGTCATGCCGCCAATCAGGATTATGAAGGATTCTACCGGGAGGAGATCGCCTACCGCCGTCTCCTCCGCTATCCGCCTGTGGCCCATATGATGGCAGTCCAGATCCAGTCGGAGGAAGAGGACGCGGCCCTGCGCGCGGCCAATGAGATCCGCCTTGTCCTGATGAAGAAAAACAGGGCGGGCCTGCAGATCATCGGCCCGTCCGAAGGGTCCTACCGGAAACTCAGGGGACTCTTCCGCTTTGTGATATACCTGAAATCCGAAAAATATGATACACTGATTTCCTGCAAGGACCTGATCGAAGAAATGGAGGCCGCCGACAGGCGGCCCGGCGGAGGGCTTTTCCGGCAGACGGAGGTCCAGTTTGACTTCGACCCGGTCAATACATTCTGAACAAATATAAGATGGAGGTTTACATGGCACTCAGAAACATCAGGGAGATGGGGGATCCTGTCCTCGAAAAAAAGGCAAAGGTGATCAAAGAGGTGACGCCCCGCATCCGATCTCTCGCGGAGGACATGCTGGAGACAATGTACGATGCCGGCGGCGTCGGACTGGCAGCGCCCCAGGTGGGGATCCTCAAGCGGCTGGTCGTGATCGATGTCACAGAGGAACAGAACGAGCCCTACACCATGCTCAACCCCGAAATCATTGAAGCCGACGGCGAGCAGACCGGCTACGAAGGCTGCCTGTCCGTCCCCGGCAAGGTGGGCGAAGTCACCCGCCCCAACAGGGTGGTCGTCCGCTACAGCGACCTGGACATGAATGAATGGGAGATGGAGGCGGAGGAATTCCTGGCCCGCGCGATCTGCCATGAACTGGATCATCTGGACGGACACCTCTATGTCGAGAAGGTCAACGGAGACCTCCTCGAGGCGTCGGAACTCGAGGAAGCCGCCCTGGAGGAAGAAAGCGAAGCGGAAGCTGAATAATAGTATCTGTTCAGCACCCCGCAGGAAAGTGACGGATTGTGCGAAGCGCGGGGTACGAAGCGCTCCGGATGGAGGAATCATATGAAGATTATTTTTATGGGGACACCGGATTTCGCAGTCGCTGCGCTGGATGCCCTGTGCGCGGCAGGTCAGAATGTCATTCTGGCCGTGACACAGCCGGACAGACAGAAGGGCCGCGGCAGGAAGGTGATCCAGACGCCGGTCAGTGTCTGCGCGCAGAAATGGGGCGTCCCGGTCTTTCAGCCGGCGCGCATCCGTGAGCCGGAGGCGGTCGAGAAGATCCGGAGCCTCCAGCCGGACCTGATCGTCGTGGCGGCTTTCGGCCAGATACTGCCGCAGGAACTGCTGGATATACCCAGGCTGGGCTGTGTCAACATTCACGCGTCCCTCCTTCCCGGGCTCAGGGGCGCTGCCCCCATCCAGTGGGCTGTGATCAACGGGGATGCGGAGAGCGGTGTGACCCTGATGCAGATGAATGCCGGCCTTGACACCGGTGATATTCTCTTTCAGGAAAAGGTGGCGATCGGACCTCAGGAGACCGGCGAGAGCCTGTATGAGAAACTGGCGGAGCTGGGGGGACAGATGATCGTCCGCTATCTCCCCGCGATCGAGTCCGGGGACATAAACCCGGTCCCGCAGGATGATGAGCGGTCCTCCTATGCGCCCATGCTTCGCAAAGAGATGGGAGAGATCGACTGGACCATGCCCGCGGCACAGATCGAGCGCCGGCTGCGGGGCATGCTGCCCTGGCCGGGGGCCTATACAAAGCTGGACGGACATGTCCTCAAGGTCTGGAAGGCGGAAGTCGCGGAGCCTGAACAGGATGCCGGACCGGCATTGCCCGGGACTGTTCTTTATACGGATAAGTCCAGGATCTGTGTCCGTACCGGCGATGGAGTACTTGCCCTGCTGGAAGTGCAGGCGGAAGGAAAAAAGCGGATGGGCACGGATGCCTTTCTCCGCGGCACAAAGATCCCTGCGGGTACACTTCTCGGAGCATGATATGAATCTGCTTGCGGCTGCCAGCAGGCACCGGTACAGCAGTAAGGATTGGAAGGAGGCTTCTGTATGTATTACTACGGCGGCTATGGAATGTTTGACGGAACATATCTGCTTGTCATTGTCGGAGCCCTGCTCTGCATGCTGGCGAGCGCGCATGTCAAATCGACCTATCGCAAATATGCCAGGGTCGGGAGCGCATGCGGCATGACCGGCGCGCAGGCGGCTGAGCTGATCCTGCGCAGAAACGGTGTGATCGGTGTGACGGTCCAGCATGTGGCCGGTGAACTGACCGACCACTATGACCCCGCCCGCGGCGTGGTCAATCTCTCGGACACCACCTACAACTCCACATCGGTGGCGGCCATCGGTGTGGCGGCCCACGAATGCGGACATGTGATGCAGCATGAGAACGGTTACCTGCCGCTCCGCCTCAGGACAGCTCTGGTGCCTGTCGCGAACATCGGGAGCAATGTGGGTATCTGGATCGTTATGCTGGGCCTGATCTTCGGCCTCAATGACACCCTGGCCATGATCGGGATCTATCTGTTTTCCTTCGGCGTCCTCTTCCAGCTGGTGACCCTGCCCGTCGAGTTTGACGCATCCCGCAGGGCCCTGGTCATGCTGCAGGACTACGGGATCCTGGGCCAGGCCGAAGTGAAGGGGAGCCGGTCTGTACTCAATGCAGCGGCGCTGACCT
The DNA here is from genome assembly GCA_002394525.1 of Lachnospiraceae bacterium UBA4317. The sequence goes on from DGUF01000043.1 coordinate 8,705, forward strand.
ATGTGGCTTCCGCGGCCGCCTCGGTCATGCAGCTTCTGCGTCTGCTCATGCTGGTCAACGGCGGACGGCGGCGCAGATGAGCGGGAGAAAAGCCCGAAGCGGGGGCGAAGATACCCGGATGAGAGATCAGAAACAGACGAACAGACCTGGAAGGGCACGGAGGGACGCGCGTGAAGCCGTCCTGCTTGCCCTTCTTTCCCGTGTCAGAAATGACACCTTCAGCAACGTGCTGGTGAAGAGAACACTGGATGACTGCGCGGAGATGAGCACAGCGGAGAGGGCCTTTATCAAGCGCCTTCTGGAAGGGGTCATCGAGCGTGAGCCTGAGCTGGACGCGCGGATCACCCACTATACGAAGCGGCCGGTCACGCGCCTGCATCCGGCCGTTCTGCAGATCCTGCGCATGGGCATCTATCAGATTCTCTACATGGATGCCGTGCCCGACAGCGCGGCCTGCAATGAGTCTGTCCGTCTGGCCAAAAAGCATGCGCCTGCAAGGCTCTCGGGATTTGTCAACGGCGTTCTGCGCAATGCGGCGCGGGATGCGGATTCTGAGAGGAAAAAGGAGGACCCGGACATCTCCGTCCGCTATTCCATGCCTGCCTGGCTGACAGAGATGTGGACAGAGCAGCTGGGAGAGGAGACGGCCGTGCGCCTGCTGGAGGCACTGATGGAGGTGCGCCCGGTATCAGTCAGGACCGCGCCGGGGCTGGCTGTGCAGGAGAGGGAGAAGCTGATCCTGCAGCTGCGGGAGGCCGGCGCCGTCGTGGAGAAAGGCATGTGGCTGGAGGATTCACTGCGGATCCGCAGGACCTCCGACCTGCGGAAACTCCCCGGATTTGACCGGGGACTGTGGACGGTGCAGGACGAAAGCTCCATGCTGGCCAACCGGGCGGCGGGACTGACCGGAACGGAGACGGTGTACGACGTCTGTGCCGCCCCCGGCGGTAAAAGCTGGTATGCGGCGCAGATCCTGCAGGCGGCCGGTGAGCCCGGAGCGGCTCACGTGGGGAGGGTCTTCTCCTTTGACCTGACATCGCGCAAGACAGACCGGATCCGGGAGGGCGCGGCCCGCCTGCAGCTGACCAATATCATTGTGCAGGAGCGCGACGCCAGACTGGACCAGCCTGCGGAGAGGGAGCGGGCGGACGTCCTGCTCTGCGATCTGCCCTGCTCGGGACTCGGTGTCATCGGAAAAAAGCGGGACATCAAATACCGGGCCAGCAGGGAGGGGATCCTTTCCCTGCAGACCCTGCAGCGTCAGATCCTCAAGAGTGCCGTCCGGTATCTCAAGCCCGGCGGCGTCATGATCTACAGCACCTGTACCATCAGCCGGGAGGAAAATGAAGACAATGCGGCCTGGATCGAGAAGGAGCTGGGCCTGGTGCCGGATGCGCTGGAGCCCCATCTGCCGGATGGGATTCCGGGACTTCAGGGACATATGCTGCAGCTGCTGCCGCATGAACACGGTACCGACGGGTTTTTCATCTCACGTTTCCGCAGGCCCACGGTATGAAAAGCGGAAAGAACGGACTGCGGCATTCATACAGAACGGACTGCAGCATTCATACATATATGAATAAAGAAAGCGGGCAGCCTGCGGGAGATTCAAAAGAGCTGAAACGCAGCTGACGGCGCACAAGTGACAGCATTCAGCCGGGCATTGTTGCCGGATCACAGATCAGAAAGAAGCGATGAATACAGAGAGCAGAAGGACAGAACTGAATACACAGGCTTTTGACGGGACCGGACCGGGGGAGGCTGCCGTGTCAGCCCCGGATATCAAGTCCATGCTCCCGGAGGAACTGAAAGAACTGGTGCTGGAGATCGGACAGCCCGCCTTCCGGGCCAAACAGCTCTTTGAATGGATCCATGTCCGGCGGGCAAAAGAATATGCCGGCATGACAAATCTGCCGGCTGCGCTGCGGGACCAGCTGGAAAGGGACTATCTGCTCGTCAGAGCCTCCGTCCGGGACCGGCAGGTATCCGCCGTCGACGGGACGCAGAAATTCCTGTTTGAGATGCCTGACGGGTGCCTTGTCGAGAGTGTTTTCATGCGTTACCGGTTCGGCAACAGCGTCTGCATATCCTCCCAGGTCGGGTGCCGGATGGGATGCAGCTTCT
>DGUF01000212.1 GCA_002394525.1 Lachnospiraceae bacterium UBA4317
GGTGCTCCGCACACTTTGCTGCGGACGCAATATATAACCGTAAAAAAACAGACAGGCACTGGCCGGAATCCATCCCGGTACAGTGCCTGTCTTATCTTTTATAGTGAAGACTCACACGACTGTTATCCTGGTTCTCGAGAATGTGCCGCGTTTTCTCAATTCTGCCGCTCTGCAAGAGCCCGGATCTTCTCCGCCGCCGAGGCCGCATCGATCCCGCCAAGCCCGCACAGCTCCTCCGGTTTCCCGTGCTCCACAAAGGCATCCGGCAGGGAGATGTTGAGCTGACGGACAAGGATGCCCTCCCGGGCATACCAGGCCGAAACATGCTCGCCAAAGCCGCCGCTGCAGATATTCTCCTCCATCGTCACGACCAGGTCATATTCCCGGGCCGCCTCCCTCAGGAGCTCCGTATCAAGCGGACATACAAAGCGGGCATTGGCGATCGAACATTGAATGCCGGCGGCATCGAGGATCTCCGCCGTCTCCACGGCGGTTTGCACCATACTCCCGACCGCCAGCAGCAGGACCTTTCCGCCCCTGCGGATCATCTCCGCCCGCCCCGCTTCGATCGGCTGCCGGAACTCCTCCAGCCCCGTGTAGGCAGTCCCCCTGGGATAGCGGATCGCGGCCGGGTGTCCCAGGCTGACGGCAAATCGCAGCATATCGCCGAGCTCCCGGGCATTTTTGGGTGCCATCACCACGAGTCCCGGAATCGAGGAGAGATAGGAGAGGTCAAAAATCCCCTGGTGCGTCTCGCCGTCGGCCCCGACCAGCCCCGCCCGGTCAATGGCAAAGACGACCGGCAGGTCCTGGAGACATACATCCTCCACGATCTGGTCATAGGCCCGCTGCAGGAAGGTGGAATAGACCGCAAAGACGGGCTTCATTCCCCCGGCCGCCAGACCGGCCGCAAAGGTCACCGCGTGCTGTTCCGCGATCCCCACATCAAAAAACCTGTCCGGATACCGCCTGTGGAAGCGCGCCAGACCGACGCCGTCCTCCATGGCGGCCGTGATCGCCACCAGGTCCGGATCCTTCTCCGCGAGCCCCAGGATGGCGGCCGAGAACACATTCGTCCACGTCCTTGCCTTTTTGGACGCGACCGGCTCTCCCGTTTCGATCACAAAGGGCGGTGTCCCGTGAAATCTGGAAGGATTTTTTTCCGCAGGCCTGTATCCCATGCCCTTTTTCGTGCAGACATGGATCAGGACTGCCTTGTTGACGCGCTTTGCGTCCTCGATGGCCTTGACCATATCCCGGACATTGTGTCCGTCGACCGGCCCCAGGTAGGTGATCCCCATCTCCTCAAAGAACATTCCGGGCACCATCAGGGACTTGAGCGACTGCTTGGCCCGGCTGATCCCCTTCGCCACCTTGGGGAGCGCCTCATTGAGCGAGTCATACACGCGGTCACGCAGCTGTATATAACCGGTCGAAGTCCGGATCTCACTGAGATATTTGGGGATCCCGCCGACGTTCCGGGAGATCGACATGTTGTTGTCATTGAGAATGATGATCAGATTGGAGGACAGGCGCGAGGCATTGTTGAGCGCCTCGTAGGCAAGACCTCCTGTCATGGCGCCGTCTCCGATCACAGCGACGATGGTCTGCGATCCACCGCGCAGCTCCCGGGCCCGGACCATGCCCAGCGCGGCACTGATCGAGGTGGAGCTGTGCCCCGTGTCGTAGGTGTCACAGCTGCTCTCCTGCCTCTTGGGAAAGCCGCTCATTCCGCCCAGCTGCCGCAGGGTGTCAAACCCCTCCCTGCGTCCCGTCAGCAGTTTATGCGTATACGATTGATGGCCCACATCCCAGATGATCCTGTCTCCGGGAAAGTCCAGGGCCAGATGAAGGGCCATGGTCAGTTCAACCGCCCCGAGGTTGCTGGCCAGGTGACCGCCGGTGACACTCACCTTGCCCACCAGAAACTTACGTATCTCCTCCGCAAGATTTCCGTATTCCTCAGGCGGGATCTTTTTTATATCATTGGGTTCATGTATCAGATCAAGCAAAGCCATGCCTGTATCTCCTCATGTTTGCCGAAAAATTTGTTTATAAAGAAAAGCCGTGAACAAAGTTCACGGCTCTCTGTATCGGAGTGACGGGATTCGAACCCACGACCCCTTCGTCCCTAACGAAGTGCGCTAGCCAGCTGCGCTACACCCCGATCTGTTATCTGCGCGTCACTTGTTTTGCAACACGCAAGTAGTATAATAACCCCTGCCATCCAAAAAAGCAAGTACTATTTTAAATTTTTTTACAGCTTTTTTCACCTCCTGAAGCCGGGAGAACCGGCCCTGGCGTTCACACCACGTCCTTGAGGGCGTCGGTCATGGGGATGGCGCGGATCTTGCGGATCTCGAAGATGGCGACAACCAGGTAGGTCACGGCGCCGATGAGGAACATCTGCCGGTACAGGGATGCCGGAATGTCGTAGGTGATCCAGCCGCTCATGCGGGCCGCCAGGTAGTACTGGAAGATGAAGTGCATGAGGCTGTCGGCACCGGGAATGGTCACAGCCAGCATGACCAGGGTCACGATACTGGTAGTCAGGATATAGAGGCGGGCGATCTCACCGTCGCTGTAGCCCAGGATCTTGGTCATGGAGATGGGATGGGCGTTTTTCTCGATGATGATCCTGGACAGGAGATAAAGCAGGATCATGAAGAGGGCCACGGCAAAGACGTCGACGACGATCATCATGCCGCCCATGGACACATCCAGCTGGCGGCTGATCTTGATCAGGGCGTCGTAGTCGATGATGGCGGCGATCGAGTCCCTGCTCAGGTCCGTGATCTCTGTGTCGGAAAAATAACCGCCAACATAGTCGTCGAAGAGGTTGAAGGTCTTCGTCAGATCCTCGCTGCGCATGAACATGCACAAGCCGCCCATGTAGTCGTAGATGCCGTCCACAGTGAACTCATAGTACTTGTTTTCGTAGGGCTCCTTCAGGCGGATGGTGTCGCCGGTCTTCTTGCGCAGCTTGTCCGCGTAGGCGCTGGAGATCCAGATCTCGCCGCGGGCGATCGGTGCCTTTACGTAGCGGCTGTCCTTTTTCACGCCGTAGACCGTGATATTCTCCACGCGCAGGGCCTCACCCTCGGGAATCTGGAGGGTGTAGGCGGTAAAGGCCTCCGCGTCCGGATTGGAAGTCATAGAAGTGAGGCGCGACAGGGTGGACATGAAGATCTTGTCGATCTCATAGTCCTTGTCCATCCGGAAGGCTGGCGTCGTCAGAAAATACTGGTATTTGCAGAGCATGTTGTCCTGCATGGACGCCTGGTAGCGGTCCAGGACGACGGGCAGGGCCATCCCGAACAGGAGCAGGACATTGGCAAAAAAGATCCCGATCAGCAGGATGGCGTAGTTGCCGATATTCTGAAAAAAGATCCGCAGCCGGAAGCGGACGGGGAAGGGGATGTGCCGGTTCAGGGGCAGGGCCCGGCTGCGGCCGCGGCGCCTGAGCTCTCTGCGCAGGAACTGGAGCGGCGACAGGGAGAAGCGGCTCCAGAGCGTGCAGAAGGTGGTCACCAGCATGATGATGCAGGGGACGACGGTCGTCAGCACGAAGGCCTCCCCGTTCCAGACCGTGACATAGGTCGGCAGGCTGTAGCTGCCGTAATACATGCCCGCGCAGACGTCCTTGAGCCAGGTGTAGCCCAGGATATTGCCGGCCAGGGCCGCCGCGAGCGTGACGATCACCGGCAGGGCCATGTAGTGGCGGACGAGCTCCATCCGGGTGCATCCGGTCGCGCGCAGGGTCCCGATGACCGCGGACTCCTTGGCGATCGTATCCCCCGTCGTGATCACGAAGACAAAGGCAATGATCACGATGACGATGTAGAGCAGCATCAGCATCATGGCCCGGTCGCCGCCCATGTCCTCTCCGGTGAACTGGATGGCCTGGTTGAGATAGCCGGGCAGGAAATCCTCCAGATAGACCTCATCCGCGATGTTCTCCATGAGCTCATCCGACAGGATCTTTTCCTCCTCCCGGGTGAGGCGCCCGGTTGCAGGGGTCTTGACAACGCCGCCGGATGTCCTGCTGCCGCTCCCGTCTGCAGACTCCCGTTGATCCGCGTCCGCGGTGTTCGCAGTGTCCGCGGCGTCTGCTGCGTCTGCCGCATCCGGTTCATTTTCCGCACCAGAGCTGCTCTTCCCGCTCTCCTTATGACTGTCTTGGACAGACCTGTCCTCCTCTGCGGCCCCCCTCGCCTTCGCCAGCATTTCATCCGTGTATTTCCAGCTGTAGCACCACTCCAGCTCATCGGAGGTGAACTGGTCGAAGTCCTCTTTGGTCACGGCGGCAACGCCGAACTTGATGGCATCGAACATGGCGTCGTTGTTGTTCTGGAAGAGGGCGCTGTAGTCGGGAAAGGCCACGAGGCCGGTCACTGTGTAGTCCCTGCGGTTGAAACGGATCTGATCGCCCACTTTGATGCCGTTGTTGTCCGCGTACATGCGGTCGAGCGCCATTTCGCCGGAGGCCTGCGGCAATTGGCCCCGCATCAGGCACAGCAGGTTTACCTCGTCCCGCAGCTGAAAGACCCGGAGCGTATTGTCCTCCCCGGTCTTTTTTTCCAGATAAAAATTGTCATAGAGGCGGACGCCGTATGCCTCGATATCCCTGCGGTTATCGCGGGAGATCTCCTCATCCGTCCGGAAGTTTCCGTCCTCCATGTTATATTTTTCGAAGCTTTCGTTATAGGCAATGATCATGCTGCCGTCCGCCACCAGGAAGCCGGAGATCAGGCCGATGGTAAAGACCAGCAGCAGAAAAATGACCAGATATTTGCCGAACTCGCTCCGCAGCGTCCGCAGGTGCCTCCTGCGGAGAGGATTGCGCTTCACCATTCCAGATCCTCCGCAGGTACACGGGCCGCATTGTGGATGCAGTCCCGGATCTTCCCGTCGCGCAGGCGGATGATGGTATCCGCCATGGCGCCGATGGCTTCATTGTGGGTGACCATGACGATCGTGGTCCGGTACTGGAGGCTGATCCGCTCGATCAGCTGCAGGATCTCCTTGGAGGTATTGTAGTCCAGGGCCCCTGTCGGCTCGTCGCACAGGAGTATGTCCGGGTTCTTGACGATTGCCCGGCCGATGCTGGTCCGCTGCTGCTGGCCGCCCGAGAGCTGATTGGGGAGCTTGTCCCGGTGGTCATAGAGTCCCAGCGTGTGCAGGATCTCCTCGACATCCAGCGGATCCCTGCTCAGCCAGGCCCCCACCTCGATGTTTTCCCGCACTGTCAGATTGGGAATCAGGTTGTACATCTGAAAAATATACCCCAGATGCTGGCGGCGGTAGCGGGTGAGCTGTTTCTCCTTCATGGCGCTCATCCGGTCGCCGTCGATCAGGATCTCACCGCTGTCCGCCGTGTCGATCCCGCCGATGATGTTGAGCAGCGTCGACTTGCCGGATCCGGACGGTCCCAGCAGGACGCAGAATTCGCCCTTTTCCACACCCAGGCTGATGCCCCGCAGAACCTCCACATAGCTGTCTCCTTTGCCGTATGCCTTTCGGATATCTTTTAATTCCAGTATCATGTCTTTCGTCCGCTTACCTTCTTCCATTCATCTCCGGC
>DGUF01000093.1 GCA_002394525.1 Lachnospiraceae bacterium UBA4317
ATTTCTTCGGATGGGACAAGGCCCTTTATTCGATCATTTTCCAGTATACATCCACCCAGACCCTGCACCTGCTCTACCGCAATTATCAGCAGGAGACCCTGCTGATCGTGACTGACAAGTGGGAAGAGGTCAAAAACATGATCTATGAGACCTGCAGGCACGGCTCCACGATCTGGGCGGCAGAGGGCGGATACAAGGAGGAATGGCGCAACGTCGTCTATTCGGTCATCGCCTGCTCAGATGTCAAACGTGTCACCGCTGAGATCCGCAGGATCGATCCGGACGCCTTTATCAACACGATCTCATCAAACAGGATTCTGGGACATTTCCACCAGGAGGTTCAGGACTGAATCATTGTGGAGTCAATCCGGAACCGGAGTGGGACCATATAAGGAGCAAGGTAAATAACACAGGAAAATCCAGGTAGAATCATAATCGATGCCTGATAAAATCACAGAGAACTCCCGCCGGAGGACCGGCGAAGGAGCAAAAAACCGGGACCGGGGCAGGTTCCGGTTTTTTCTTTCGCAGGATTGTACCTGCGATGAAGCGGGGTTCTCTTTTGGGCGCGTATTCTGTGATTAGAGTAAAGGATATTGTCCGATGAGGGTGAAAACTTTAGTAACTATATACATAAATATGTAATATATTTTTCAAAAATGAATTGACAAATGGGGTAAAAGCTGAAATAATCAGGAAAAGGATGCCTACATTAATACACTAAAATTCATATTAAAGAATCATTGGATTAATTGGCAGGGACGGAGAAGAGAAGAAGTCAGGAACTGATCACAGGCGGCCGGCAGGATCGGGGCGCACAGGCGCCGGACCGGTATGGAGGATAGACATGTACAGTACAGTCGTGACGGGAGCTGTCCACGGGATCTCCAGCTATCTGCTGCGGGTGGAGACCAATATTTCCCCGGGGCTCCCGGGGTTCAGCATGGTGGGATTTATGAGCGGAGAGGTCCGGGAGGCAGGGGAGCGCGTCCGCGTGGCCCTCAAAAATGCGGGCATGCGGCTTCCGCCGGAGAGGATCACGGTGAACCTGGCCCCGGCGGATATCCCCAAGCGGGGGATCGTCATCGATCTGCCGGTGGCTGTGGGAGAAATGATCTGTATGGAGATGCTGCCCCAGGAGGCCTTTGACCGGGTCCTGGTGGCGGGGGAGCTGGGGCTCAACGGGGAGATCCGGCCGGTCCGGGGAGTGCTGCCGATCGTCCAGATGGCAAAGGAGCAGGGGATCCGGCTCTGCATCCTGCCCAGGGATAATCTCGAGGAGGGGGCCGTGGTCTCCGGGATCCGGGTCGTTGGGGTCAGGTCCCTCAATGAACTGCTCATGTATATGCTGACGGAGGAAAAAAAGCGGGACAGGGTCCTCCCGCCCGGGAGGGTGGATGTCGCCGCTCTCTTTGCCGGCAGTCAGGAGACCGGCGGGGATGATCTCGCGGACATCCGCGGCCAGCGGGCCGCCAAGAAGGCCATGGAGATCGCGGCGGCCGGTTTTCACAACATGCTGATGATGGGCCCGCCAGGATCGGGCAAGTCCATGCTGGCCAAGTGCATGCCCGGGATCATGCCTCCCCTGTCCCTGGACGAGAGCATGGAGGTCTCCGCCATCTACAGCGTGGCGGGCCTGCTGGGTCCGCAGGAGCCCCTGGTCCTGAGAAGGCCCTTTCTGGCTCCCCACCATTCGATCACGAGGTCCGCCCTGGTGGGCGGAGGCATGGTGCCCATGCCCGGCCAGATCTCCCTGGCCCACAGGGGAGTCCTCTTTCTGGACGAGCTGCCGGAATTCGGCAGGGAGCAGCTGGACCTGCTCCGCCAGCCCCTGGAGGACCATGAGGTCACGATCGTGCGCCAGTCCGGCAGCTACCGGTATCCGACCAGATTCATCCTGCTGGGGGCCTGCAACCCCTGCCCCTGCGGCCACTTTCCGGACAGGAACCGCTGCAAGTGCACGCCCTGGGAGATCAGGCGCTATCTGAGCAGGATCTCCGGGCCCCTTCTGGACCGGATGGACCTGTGCATCACGGTTCCCAGGCCGGAGATCGGGGACCTGCAGCGGGAGTTCGGCGGAGAGGAGACCAGCAGGACAGTCCGGGACCGGGTCATGGAGGCCTGCGAGCGGCAGAGGCACCGCTTTCGGGGGACAGGGCTCCGCTTCAATTCCGACATGCGGGCCGCCGACCTGGAGAAGTACTGCGCCCTGGGAAGCCGGGAGAAGGCCTGTATGCGGAACCTGTTCGAGGCCGGATCCATGAGCGTGCGGGCCTATCACCGCATCATCCGCGTCGCCAGGACCATCGCGGACCTGGAGGGCGCGGATGCTCTCCGGGAGGACCATCTCTATCTGGCCTATACCTACCGGCAGGCAGACCTGCTGCAGAAGGGCGGGTGACCCGGCGCGCAAAAGCCGCGGGCCAGTCTTGAGTCATTAGGAGAGAGGAGGTCAATGCGTGCAAATGTATAACGAATATCATCCTTATCTGTGCTGGCTGGCACAGCTGGAGGGGATCGGGAGAAAAGGAATCTTTGCCCTCCTGCAGGCGGCAGGGGAGAACAGCCTTCTGTCACCGGTCTGTTTCGAGGAAACGATTCCGGATCCATCTGCATCTGTTGGGGTACCTGTCGGGGCTGTCGGGACCGATGGCTCAGGAGTCCCTGCGGGCCCGGAGTCTGAGAACCCGGAATCTGCGGGGCTGAGGCATTCGAGCCTTGAATCTGCAGGGCCGGAGCCTTCGATTCCGGAGTCCGCAGGCCTGAGGCCATTTAGGCCGGAGCCTGCGAACTCGGAATCTGCGGGGCTGAGGCCTTTGGACCCGGCGTCAGCATATGCGGCGGAACTCATGGCGGCCGCCCGGACTCTGTACACAGCGTCTGAGAGCCAGATCACCTTTTTCTGCGGAGAGGCCTTTCCCAATACCGGCAGAAGCAGACAGGTGAAGAAGCTCCTGCTGGAGAGCAGGAGAAAGGGACGGGAGCCGGGCCGGATCGCGGAAGAACTCGAGAAGGCCGGCATCCGCTTTTCCTGCATTCTGGAGCAGGGATTTCCGGAAAAGCTGCGGCAGATCCCGGATCCCCCTTTCGGGATCTATTACAGGGGCGGGCTGCCGGAAAACGGGAGACCTGCGGCCGCCGTGATCGGGGCCAGGCTGGCATCCGGCTATGGCAGGGACCAGGCCAGACGTTTTTCCCAAAAGATCGCCTCCCGGGGGATCACTGTCATCAGCGGCATGGCCCGCGGGATCGACGGGATCGCCCAGAGGGCGGCGCTTGACGAGGGAGGAAAGTCCTTCGCCGTCCTGGGCTGCGGCGTCGATATCTGTTATCCGGACGAAAACAGGGACCTCTATGACCGCCTCCTGCAGGAAGGCGGGGTCATATCCGAATATCCGCCGGGGACCTTTCCAAAGGCCGGCCTCTTTCCCCAGAGAAACCGGATCATCAGCGGCCTGGCAGACCTGGTCCTGGTCATAGAGGCCCGCAAAAAATCCGGGACTCTGATCACGGTCGACATGGCCCTGGAGCAGGGACGGGAGGTCTTCGCCCTGCCGGGCCGGGTCTGTGACAGCCTCAGTGACGGCTGCAACCGCCTGATCCGCCAGGGCGCGGCCCCGGCGACCTGCCCGGAAGACATCCTGGAATTCTTTTTCGGGACAGGGGAGGCAAAGGCCGCCCCGGCAAGAAGGGCTTTCGCCAGAACGGATGGGGAAGAGCCGGGAGTCCTTCTCGGGAAGACTCCTGAGGAGAATGATGATGACGGATTTATTGCTGACGGGAGAGAGGCTGCGGGCCGCGAAGATGAATCCGTCGGAACCGGCCGGAGTATCCGGCCGGTCTATGCGGAGGAGAGACGGGATCCTCTGGAAGACAGCATACTACGGATCCTGTCGGCAGGAGATGAGATGCATGTGGACCGGGTCCTGGAGGCCGTCAATGAGACAGTGAATAAGACAGGTAATGAGACAGGTGATGAGGAAAATCTGGAGAACGATAAGGTGCAGACAGATCTTTCCCGCCTGATCCCGGTCCTGATGCGCATGAAGATCAACGGGATTCTGGAGGAGAGCCTGCCCGGATACTATCGCCGGACCGACGCGATGTGATCAGGGATATCCGGGAGTCTGTCGAGGATGCAGCGCTGTCCGGTCCTGTGAGAAAAAGGCTTCGGTTCGAGTAGTTTTGGTGGCATAGCCGGCTGCTTTAGTGTTATTATCTAGTTGTGTGCATCGTTTATCACAATTGATCATTTTCAGGTAAAAAACATGATCTTACGCGTATCATCTTGAAAGGGAGGCATTTTATCCATGAAACAAAGAAGACAGTGCGTCGCTGTGTGCTGCCTGATTTTGCTGCTTGCCGCAATCGGGATCGGAGGTTTTTTTCTGGGAAGATTCATGGAAGCCCGGCATTATCAGAAGGAAAAAGAGCTGGAGATCCTTCTGAACCGCAGTGACCTGGAAGGGCTTGGAGAGATCGAAGGCAGAATCTATGTGACCGGGCATAAGAGTCCTGACTCTGATACTGTGGGCAGCTCGATCGCGTATGCTGCCCTGCTTCAGAAGTTGGGATATGACGCGGTTCCGGCCGTCCTCGGGCCGATCAACCATGAAACGGAATATATCCTTAAAGCTGCCGGGGTGGAAACGCCGGAGCTGCTGGAGGCTGCGGCCGGTCTGAATATGGTTCTGGTGGACCACAGCGAGTACACGCAGTCTGCTGACGGATTGCAGGATGCGCACATCATCAGCATCATCGATCACCACGGGGACGGAACTGTCACTACAGGCAATCAGCTTATATATGATGCCAGACCTCTTGGCTCGACCGCGACCATCATCTGGCTTCGATACAGACATTATGGCGTTGAGCTGGATAAAAAGACCGCTTTTGTCATGATGGGTTCGATCCTGTCAGATACAAAAAATCTTCAATCCAATACTACGACCGCAGACAGAGAAGCATTAAAGGAACTCAGCGGGATCGCCGGCGTTTCCGATACGGACGCTTTTTATCAGGAAATGTTCAAGGCATCGCTTTCTTATGAGGGCATGTCTGATGAGGAGATCTTTTTCAGCGACTATAAGGAATATGAAGGCGGCGGGAAAAAGTATTCCATCGGATGCGTCAATGCTTACGACGAGGAAACGGCGGAAGATCTGTGCGGACGCATGAAGGCAGCGATGCCGGCGGCTTTGTCATCGACCGGTATGGATATGGCCTTTGCTCAGGTCAATATCTTTCATGATGATATTTCTGTGACATATCTGGTTCCCGGCAACGAAGCGGCGAGGGACGTACTTGAAGCTGCTTTTGGTGATCAGGCTGCCTTTAACGGGACATACTACAGGCTTGAACCGGGTTTTTCCAGAAAGAAGGTGTTAGTTCCCGCTATCACAGACGTTCTGGAGTCCTACCCGAAGGAATAAAAGGAAATACCGGGAATCCCCGGCACCCGCCGGAGAAAAGTAAAAACATCCGGAAAAGGAAGACCTGCGGAGGTGTGAGATGGCCGGAACGAAGACGGGTACATGGATCAGAGGCATTGCGGGAATGACCGCTCTGCGGCAATTGTCAAAAATGTCCGGAAATAAGAAGCTGCCTCTTAAGCGCAGGCTCCTTCTTGCCGGCCTTGTCTTCGCGGCGGGCAGGATGCAGGAAAAAATGGCTGCGGATAGAAATTGGAGAGCAGAACAGGAAATAGACGCAGACAGAAAACCGGCTGTGGGCGCGGCCATAAAAGGCAAAAAGAGGATCAGGGGACGGGGCTCCCGGAGCCATCCGTTACTGACTGCCGCAAAAGTCACATACAAGGTTCTGGATAATTTTTGAGCATGAAAGTCCTGACCGAATCCTGTATAGCGGGGGGGGTCGCAGGAGCACAGCGAATCTTTATCTGGAAAATACAAAGGAGCGGCATCCCCGGAAGCGGGGATGCCGCTCTTATGTGCGCCGGGCATGGCGCAGT
>DGUF01000108.1 GCA_002394525.1 Lachnospiraceae bacterium UBA4317
CATGTGATCCCCGAATATGTGGTGGAAAACGTCGATGCGTTTATGAACACGACCGGCTTCCTCAACTTTTACATTGCAGCACTGATCACTGGCTCGATCCTGGGTATGAGCCGGTCACTGCTCCTGCGTGCGGCGGTCCGTTTCCTGCCTGTTGCGCTCTGTGCAATGACCATGGCAATGCTGCTGGTCGGTCTTGTCGGCCAGCTCATGGGCTACGGGTTCATCAACGCGATCATGTACATTGCGATCCCTATGATGGGCGGCGGTATGGGGGCCGGTGTAGTGCCGCTCTCCGGTATGTACGCGGAGGCTCTCGGGGTTGATGCCTCAGGGATCATTTCCAGGATGATTCCGGCTTCCACACTTGGAAATGTATGCGCAATCGTCGGTGCGGGGATCCTGGCCAAATTGGGAGAGGCATTTCCCGCAATCAACGGAAACGGAAAGCTGATGAGAAAGGACCAGAGCGATATGGACGAAGGCCAGAAGCCTGCCGACAGCTATAAGCTCATGGGCATGGGCCTGGTTGTCGCGATGACCTTCTTCCTTCTGGGGACCTATATCAACAAGCTGGTTCCTGCCGTTCATGCATATGCCTGGATGATCATTCTGGTCGCCCTGTCAAAAGCTGCCGGCGGGCGCCCCGCGATCCGGTATCGGATTCGGTGAAGAGAGCCTGAAGAACAGGTCTGAGAGACGAAAGACCTGTGACAGAAAGGCCTGTGATATAAAAAAACCGAAGCATGCGCTTCGGTTTTTTTATATCACAGATGGAGATGGCGGACGCTGATCTCCCCGTCCGTTCCGATCCGCAGGACCGCGAAGCTGCAGATCTCATACCGGCTGGAGATCCCGTATGACATATGCGGATCTCCCACAAGACAGCCGGGATTGATCAGACGAATGCGCCCTCCGGCTCCGGTGCTGTCTGCAAACTGGTGGGTGTGGCCGTAGAGGACAAGGTCAGCGCCCCACAGGCACGCACGGCGGGTGAGAAGCCGGGTCTGAGGCACGTCATATTCTTTTCCGTGGGTGATCAGGATCCTGTGTGAAATCCCGTCCCCTCTTTTATTACCGGCCAGGAGACCGGCCAGGAAAGCGGGGATCCTGTTTTCCACGGCCAGCCGCTCCAGAAGCCCCTTTTCGGGGCTGTTTTTGAAAGACGTTATAGCTGAACTTTCGGGCAGGGAATTATAGTGGAGCCTGGTGACATTGACAAGAGCCGGGGCGGGTCCCGAAGGAGGATCATCGGTCAGATCGAGCAGAAGCTCCTCGGGGTACTCCGTCCGCAGATAATAATCATTGTTGCCGCACACGGCATAGAAGGGGACCGGCCCCAGGACCTCTTCGAGCTCATCCTGCTCTGCCTCCAGGTCTCCGGCGATCAGGACGGCGTCTGTCCGTCCGGCCATTTCCAGGGCCAGACGCAGATTGTCCACATAGGTATGCAGATCGGAGCAGATCAGAAACTGGAGCATTGCTATTCCTCAATTCTGGAGAAAAACGTCCCCTTTGGCACACTTTTGGACACGGGCTTCATTTACATCAGGGCCTGCAGGCCCAGGATGAGGTAGGAGGCCGCAAAGGTGTAGGGTCCTGTGCGGGGAACTTCAATGTCCTCGGGAAGGTAACAGCTCTCGTTCGCGGCAGGGGACCGGAGGTTCCCGTCCAGAATGGCTGCTGTGCGGCGGTAGACCGCATGCATCTTTGCGCGGGGCAGGTCGCCGCTTCGTCTGGCTTCCGCCAGGGCCTGCATGGCATAGGCGGATGCGATGTGCTTCCAGGGGGTGTGGGCGATGTAATTGCCTCCGGCGAAGGTGCCGTCAATGGATTCTGTCTCCACCTGGCATTTTTCATCGACAAAGCGGCGGCAGATAAAGGCGGCCGCGGCCCGGGGGTCGTAGTCCTTGCGGATCTCCCGGCGAAGGGCAGCCGGAAGCCTGTAGTAGAGCAGCAGGTACATGGCTGTGACGGTCAGGCGGGGAGAGTCGGACGCGCTGTAGCCGAAGGTGCCGCCTCGGTTTTTTTCATAGATCCCGGTCAACAGCTGGCGGAAGGCGGCGCCCTCCTCGGGCCGCTCCAGATATCCATAGGAAAACAGGGCGTTGAGGGCCCACCAGGTATTGACCAGGCGGGCTTCCTTTTTCGCAGCCTTGAGGATCAGGGGACCCCATCCGTCGTCCGTGCGCAGGAACCACAGGTTGGCCGCGATCTCGTCGTAGAGATCATAGCTCTCGATCACGCCGGTCGACCGCTGCTTTTCCCTGGCGACCAGGCAGAGCAGCATGGAGGTGTTGATGACAGTCGGGCGGTTGACGGTCCGGCTGGGAAGGCCCGTCGGAAGGACCGCCTGGGTCAGGGTCAGCAGGGCATTGCGGTAGGACTCCCGCTTTTTTTCATAATAGCCGGTGTCGCGAAGGGCCAGCAGCGCTTCGCAGGTATTGGCGTACTGGGGCTCGGAGGCTGTGCCCGTGATCCCCCAGTGGGCGGGCCGGGACAGGAGCCAGTTGAGCAGGGACCGCTGCCTGGACCGGATCTGCCTGCGGATTTTGCGCATGGTGAACATGCGGAAGTGGATTCCGCGGGCCAGGTTCCAGAAGAAGGGCACGATGATAAACCAGAGCAGGAGGACCAGGCCGGCTGCCGCCGCCAGATCCAGGAGAGTGTAGGATGTCGAGGCGAGCCGGACCGCGCCGGGCTGCAGGTGCAGGGACAGGCCTGCCGCGAACGCGATGGCGCAGAGCATGATCGTCACTAGGATGCGGGGAAAAATATTCATAGGTGGATGGCTCCTGTAATTTTTTGCAAAGTGGTTTTATTCCGCGGGGAAGGTGATGGAACCGAAGTCAAACATGTCCCCCATGGTGAAGGTGTGGCCGGAAAAGGCATCGATGACCAGCTTGCGGAGACGGTCAAAGGACTTGCTGTCCCTGCTCTCCACATAGAGGAGGGAGGTGGTCCTGGCGTCGGCCAGCCCGTCGTGTTCCCGTCCGGAGAAGTCCAGCCCCGCGAGGGAGACGGCCCTTCCCAGGTTCATCACTTTCTGCAGGTGCAGCAGCTCACAGAATTCCTGCTGGAAGTCGCGCCAGTGGTTGTACATATAGGAGAGGCCCTCCATCTGATCCAGTCCCTTGAGGCGGGTCTCGTTGAGGAACTGCCAGATATCGCTGTCGCTCCAGGAATAGATCTCATAATCCTCTCCGCACCAGGCTATGAACCGCCTGAGGACATCCTCGATCTCACTTGCCTCCTGAATATCCTCTGTTGTGATGCCGGTCAGCTTGCGGAACTTGGCATAGATCTTGGTGACATATTTGGGGCGGACAAATTCGCAGAAGCTGTCGATCTCCTCATTCTGCTCATTGAGCTTGACAGCTCCGATCTCGATGATCTCCTGGGTGCAGATCTCCCTCTCCTCCGTGAGGTTCCGGGGGATGGGATGCATCTCGAGATCGATAAATATCTTATTCATAGACTGTCTCCCTGGTGAGTTTCGATATAAAATGACAAAGTTTCAAGTCCACAGTGATTGTACCACAATTTAATAGCAGGGGCTACAGTCAGTCGGGGGGACGGTGAGTCAGGACGGCGGCGAGTCAGGGGGACGGTTCGAGTCAG
>DGUF01000228.1 GCA_002394525.1 Lachnospiraceae bacterium UBA4317
CCGTCCGGGTATTGCTCTGCGTTCGTTTCATGAAGAAGACAAGTGTTGAAATTCATAGGGATGCCTTCCATTTCTTAATGTTGACATTTTGATGCTTCCATTTCTGCAGGGGCAGACCTGTTTCAGATCCGGTATAAGCCAGGGGGACGGCCGTAGACACCGGACCTTCCTGCAGGCTTCAGACTAAGTCTAACATGACCCTCCCTGTGTGGTTATCTGTTCTGCCAATACCTGGTGCAGCTGCCGTAACCCAGTGCCTCGCACGCCCCGGAAAAATGTATGCAGATAATTGACTTTATAATTCCGGCGCGTATAATAAAGAAATAAGCAAAGGCGCTTGAAGCGGCAGCGAAGGCTGTCTGTTCAGGCGCTTTTTCTTTTGCCGCAGGGCCTTTTCGTATGCCGCAAAAACGCCGGGACCGGATCCATCCGCCCGGAAACCGGAATAAGGGGATGGCCGTAAATAAGCAGGGGGGCCGCTTCCGGAACCGGACCGTTCCCGGAAGCGGCAGGAGGACGGTGCAGCAAATGAATGTAAAGGGGAAAGGACAGGATATGCAGGGATTTGAGGAACTCATGCAATTTGTTGAAGAGGAGAATGTGGAGTTTATCCGGCTGGCCTATTTTGATGTCTTCGGAAAGCAGAAAAATATCGCCATCATGTCGGGGGAACTGGAGAGGGCCGTCAGGTGGGGGGTCTCCATCGACGGGTCCGCCATCGCCGGGTTTGAGGCCGACGTCCGCAGCGACCTCTTTCTGAAACCGGATCTGTCGACGATCTCGATCGTGCCCTGGCGGCCCTCGGACAGCAGGGTCTGCCGGATCTTCTGTGACGTGGTCTACCCGGACGGGACACCCTTTGAGGTGGATACCCGGTATCTGCTCCGGCAGGCGGTCCGGGATGCGGCGGCGCGCGGGATCGAGGTGAAATTCGGGTCCGAGATGGAATTTTATGTCTTCCGCAGAGATGACCGGGGACAGGTGACAACGACGCCGATCGACCACGGCGGCTACATGGATGTGGAGCCCCTGGACGGGGGGGAAAACTTGCGGCGGGATATCTGCTTCGCCCTTCTGGAAATGGGGATCACGCCGGAGTCCTCCCACCACGAGCGGGGCCCGGGCCAGATGGAGATCGATTTCCGCTACAGCGACCCGCTGACGGCGGCGGACAACACCTCGACCGTCAAATGGGCCGTCCGCAGCATCTGCGCGGCGGACGGCTGCGCGGCCGACTTTTCGCCCAAGCCCCTTCCCGGTGAGCCCGGCAGCGGCATGCACCTGAATATCTCCGTTCACAGTGAGGACGGGACCGACCACACGGATGCCTTTATGGCGGGGATCCTGAAGTTTATCCGGGAGATCACCCTGTTTTTGAACCCGCAGGAGCAGTCCTATGCCCGGCTGGGAAGGATGGAGGCGCCCCGCTATGTCAGCTGGGCGGTTCAAAACCGCAGCCAGCTGATCCGGATCCCCGCGGATCCTTCCGGCCGCCGCCGAATTGAGCTGCGGTCACCGGATCCCAAGGCCAACCCCTATCTGGCCTTTGCCCTCCTGATCCGCGCAGGACTCTACGGGATCGAGCACAACCTGCCCCTTCCGACTCCCCTGGACACCAACCTGTATACAGCAGATCCCGTCCTCATGCGGGGGCTGGAGCAGCTGCCGGCCAGCCTGCAGGAAGCTGCTCAGATCGCGCTCGGCAGCAGCCTGGTGCGGGAATATGTACCGGCCGCCTGTCTGCAGGCCTATGCCGGAAGAGCATAAGGGGGCCGATCCCGGCCCGGCGGCACTACAGCAATGATCTCTGACAGGCCTTTATAATAAACAGGAGGTTAAGCCACCTTATGAAACAGAAAGTTCCCCCGTGCGGAATCGTGGCAGCAGCGGGAACACAGGAAATGATGCAGGCGATCCTGCTGGTCCTGAGGGATCTGCAGGAGTCCCTGGGCCAGTCCGGGCCCTTTCTTCGCGTGACGCAGGCGGAGACGATCACGCAGATCAAGCAGAAAATGGTTCCTGCCGGTCCGGCAGCGCTCCCGGAAATCCTTGTGTTCGGTATGTCACAGAAGGATGCGGCCTGCATCGATGATCTGCTGCAGATCGCCGGACATAATCCACAGGTCCAGATCCTGCTCCTTGTCAGCAGAGACGTCCAGGCACAGATCTCCTACCGATGCAGAAAATACCAGATCTATGTTCTGGCCCTCCCCCTCAAAAAGCAGGTCTTGTCGGAGATGCTCCGAATGAACCTGACCCTGCGCGGCCGCATGATGGAAAAGGAGGCGGAGCTCCAACGCCTGCGCAAAAAGATGAATGAGCTCAGCGTCGTGACAAAGGCAAAGTGCCTGCTGATCCAGACGCGGAGCATGACAGAAGAGGAGGCCCACCACTACCTGGAAAGACGGGCCATGGAGGAAGGACAGACCAAGATGGAGATCGCTGCCGGGATCATACGGGTCTATTCGTGAGTGAATGACTCCGTCCCCGTCGATTCCCCATCGAAGCAAAAAGCGCTGCGGGAAAGGCGGATTCCGCAGCGCTTTTTGCCATTAGTCAATGTTTCCCGCATCTTCATTTCTTATTTGAAGCGGAAGGTACCGGTGCAGCAGCCGGCTGAGGGTACGGGGACGGCGTCAGAAGCAATGTTTTTTTCTTGACATTGTTTTTTGCCTATGGCAATATAACCCCATGGCTTTTTTGATGCTTAAGAGGGTCCTGCGCTGTGTGGTCTGCCCGCCGATCAGACTTTTTCATAACTGATCCGGCAATTTTCAAAGGAGAGAACACGGCAGGTCTCTTGTTATGCTGTATAAAAGCCGATATGCCCGCGAAAGAGCCGCGGCACTGCATCTTTACCGGTGCGTTCCGACAGAAAGAAATAGGAAGGAAGCGAGACAGGATGTACAAAAAGGTAAACCCGGACCTGAATTTTGTGGACCGCGAGCACGCGACCGTGAAGTTCTGGAAGGACAACAACATTTTTGAAAAGAGCATCGAGGAGCGGGAGGGACGCCCCCTCTACATGTTTTACGACGGACCGCCGACCGCCAACGGCAAGCCCCACATCGGCCATGTGCTGACCCGTGTCATCAAGGACATGGTGCCCCGTTACCGCACCATGAAGGGATACCAGGTCCCCCGCAAGGCCGGCTGGGACACCCACGGACTGCCCGTGGAGCTGGAGGTCGAGAAGGCCATCGGCATCGAGGGCAAGGATGAGATCGAGGCCTACGGCATCGAGCCCTTTATCAAGAAGTGCAAGGAGAGCGTCTGGCAGTATAAAGGCATGTGGGAGGATTTCTCCGGCATCGTCGGTTTCTGGGCGGATATGGACAACCCCTATGTCACCTACTATGACGACTATATCGAGTCCGAGTGGTGGGCGCTCAAGGAGATCTGGAACAAGGGCCTGCTCTACAAGGGCTTCAAGGTCGTTCCCTACTGCCCTCACTGCGGCACGCCCCTGTCCTCCCACGAGGTGGCCCAGGGCTACAAGACCCTCAAGGAGAGGTCTGCCGTTGTCCGCTTCAAGGTGAAGGGAGAGGACGCCTATTTCCTGGCATGGACGACCACACCCTGGACCCTTCCTTCCAATATCGCGCTCTGCGTGAATCCCGAGGAGACCTACGCGAAGGTCAAGGCTGCTGACGGCAAGGTCTACTACATGGCCAAGGCCCTGCTGGACAAGGTCTTCGCCGCGCCCGCTCCCGAGGCGGACAATGCCGGCGAGGGCAAAAAGTCCAAAAAGAAAAAGGGCAAAAAGCAGGGCGATGCGGAGGCGGAAGCCGCAAAGGCCGCAGCCGAAGAGGCAGCCAAGGCTCCTGCGCTTCCTCCCTATGAGATCCTGGAGGAGATGACCGGTAAGGATCTGGAGTACAGGGAATACGAGCCCCTCTACCAGTGCGCGGCGGACGTGGCCGCGAAGCAGCACAAGAAGGCATTCTTTATTTACTGCGACGATTATGTGACCATGACCGACGGTACCGGCATCGTCCACATCGCGCCCGCCTTCGGTGAAGACGACGCCCGTGTCGGCCGCAAATATGACGCTCCCTTTGTCCAGATGGTGGACGACAAGGGTGTCATGAAGCCCGAGACTCCCTTCGCCGGCATGCGCTGCAAGCCCACAGAGGCCGAGATGAAGGACGGAGCCGTGAGCGCGGATCCCGAGGTCCTCAAGGAGCTGGAGGCCAGAGGCCTGCTCTTTGACGCGCCGAAGTTCGAGCACGACTATCCTCACT
>DGUF01000103.1:0-7721 GCA_002394525.1 Lachnospiraceae bacterium UBA4317
GCCAGCGAGGGTAGAGCGAGAGCGTGCCCAAGGCGTTTGTGCAGCTTGACGAGACGGTGTTCACTTAACCACCTTTTGACCTCAACATCATAACATTATTTAAAAGATATGTTGTTTTTTTGACACCCTCGGGGGATAAAAAATGAAATTTTTCCATCTTGCGGATCTTCATCTGGGAAAGCGGGTCAACGGTTTCCCCATGATCGAGGACCAGAAATATATACTGAAGCAGATCCTGGAAATGATCGACCGGGAGCGTCCGGACGGGATCATCCTCGCCGGGGATATTTATGACAAATCCATCCCCTCCGTGGAGGCAGTCAACCTCTTCGATGATTTCCTGGCAGACCTGGTCCGCAGAGGGCTCCAGGTCTTTGTAATCAGCGGAAACCATGATTCGGCGGAGCGTGTCTCCTACGGGGGCCGGGTCATGGAGCAGAGCGGGATCCATATTTCCCGCAGGCTGACCGGAAAAAGAAGCGGCCAGGAGGATCCGGAGGATATGGCCGGGCAGGAGGACCCGGAGACACCGTCAGATCTGGCCGCTGCGTCAGATCCTGGAACTGTATCAGATTCCCCGGCCTCGTCAGATCCGGCCGCTGCGTCAGATCCTGCCGGGCGGGAGGACAGCGGATCAGAGCTCCCCGGGCTCCGGGCGGTCTGCCTGGAGGACGAGTACGGTCCGCTCAAGGTCTGGCTGATCCCCTATATCCACCCCTCGGTGATCCGGGAAATCTATCCGGACGATAAGATCACCGACTGGACCGGGGCCATGAAGGCCCTGCTCAGCCACGCCCAGATTGACCCGGAGGCCAGAAATCTGGCTGTCGCCCACCAGTATGTCACGGCCGGCGGCGTCCGTCCCGAGGAGAGCGACTCGGAGCAGAGGCATATCGGAGGCCTGGACAACGTGGATGTCTCGGTCTTTGACGGCTTTGACTATGTGGCCCTGGGCCACCTGCACGGACCCCAGAGGATCGGCCGCGACACGGTCCGCTACGCCGGCTCCCCCCTCAAATATTCTTTTTCCGAAGAACATCAGAAAAAGGCAGTGACGGTCCTGGAGATGAAGGCCAAGGACCAGGTGGAGATCAGGCAGATCCCCCTCGCCCCCATGCGGGATCTCAGGACCCTGCGGGGGACTTTCGACGAGGTCATGTCGCAGGAAAAGACCGCTTCTCTCTCAGCGGAGGACTATTACAGGATCATCCTGACCGATGAGCATGATGTGGACCAGGCCCTGTCCAGACTCAGGAGCCGCCATTATAAAAACCTCATGGAACTGTCCTACGACAATACCAGGACAAAGACACAGAACACTGTTGAGGCAGAGGAGGAAACCATTGAAAAAGAGCCCTCCGAGGTCCTGGAGGACCTCTACAAAATACAGAACGGGGCTCAGATGAGTGACTTCCAGAAGGAACTGGCAGCCAGGCTCATCGACGAGATCTGGAACCGGGGATGATTCCGGCGCGGCCGGCACCTGGCCAAAAGGCGCGGCAGGCCGCAGCCCTTTCAAAAAGAGCCAGTCGTTCTGACTAAGGGCAGGCCTGAAGACCGGCTGGTCCCGGCAAAAAGGCCCGGCCCGCAAAAAAGGCCCTTCACCTGACCCGTAACCGGGATTTCAAGATTCTGAGAGGAAAAAATATGAGACCAGTTACTTTGGAGATGTCTGCCTTCGGACCCTACGCGGGTACGGAAAAGATTGATTTTGACAAGCTGGGCACAGAGGGGCTCTACCTGATCACCGGCGACACCGGGGCAGGCAAGACCACGATCTTTGACGCCATCCGCTTTGCCCTCTACGGGGTCGCCAGCGGCCAGACCAGGGACAAGTCCATGCTGCGGTCCCAGTATGCCTCTGCGGATACCGAGACCTACGTGGAGCTTGTCTTTTTGTCAAACGGAAAAGAATATAAGATCACTCGCAATCCCGCCTATGAGCGGCCCGCGAAAAGGGGGACCGGAATGACTTTCCAGGCCGCCCGTGTCAGGCTGGTCTGCCCGGACGGGGATGTGAAGACCGGCGACCGTCAGGTCGCCGCCTATATCACGGACCTGCTGGGGATCGACAAGGACCAGTTTGCCCAGATCTCCATGATTGCCCAGGGCGACTTCCTCAAGCTCCTGCTGGCCGACACTCAGACCCGCAAGGGGATCCTTCGCAATATTTTTCATACCGAAAACTACCAGAAGCTGGAGGACAGACTCAGGGCGGAGGCGTCCGAGGCCTTCAAAAAGCTGGAAAAGCTCCGCCAGAGCTGCCGGTCGGACATTGAGGCCGTTGACCCCGCCTGCAGCCGGGAGATGGAGACCCTCTGGCGGGAGGAGGTCCTGACCGGCAAAAAGTCCACGGAGGAGATCCTGATCCTGATCGGGACCTTGCTGGAAATGGATAAACAGGCCCTGGAGGAAGCCGGCGGGCAGAAAAAAGCCCTGGAAGAAAAGCAGGGGGAACTGAAGCGGCGCATCGATGCCTCGAAACAGGTAGAAAAAAAGAAGGAGGACCTGGAAGGCCTGACCCGGATGCTGGAGGAGGCAAAGGCCGGAGAGGGCAGACTGCGGGAGACGTGCAAAAAGGAAGAGGAGAGAGAGCCGGAGGCCGTCAAATGCAGGGAAGACGCTGTCGTCGAGGAGAACATGCTGCCCGAATATGACTCTCTGGACAGGAAGCAGCAGGAACTCCGGGACTCTCAGGAGGCACAGAAGAAGCTGAAGGGCCGGCATTCGGGCACGGAAACTGAACTTGAAAGCCTGAAGAATCGGCTGACTGCCCAGAAGGAGGAGCTGGCCGGCCTGGACGGAATCGAGGCTGACCTGGTCGCGGCCCGCGAAGCCCGGGGCAGGACAGAACAGAGTCAGGCACGGACGAAGGTACTTCTGGACAGGATCGGGGAGGCCGAGGCAGCGGACAGGCGGGCAGACACCCTGCAGGAGAAGGAACAGGCCCGGCAGAAGGAAATCCGGGAATACAAGACCACTACAGAACAGCTCAGGCAGGAGCAGGAGGGCCTGAAGGGGACTGAACTCAGGCTGGCCGCGAAGGAACAGGAGCGGAAGGACCTGGAATCTGTCCTTGACCGGATCCGGGACCTGCAGACGGCCCTGGACCGGGAGAAATCACTGCGGACCGGGGCGGAGGACCTGGGGCGCAGGGCCGGGAAAGGCGCAGATACGATCCGGCAGAGGTCCGAAGAAGCCGGCCTGCTCAGGAAGGAGATCGAGGTCCGGCGGCCGGCAGAAGCCGCGCTCGCCTCAGCCGAAGGACGGCTGAAGAGGATCGGGGACCGGGCCCAGCTCCTTGAGGACCTCAGGAAAAGGAAAGAGAAGCTGGAGAAGGAGAAGGGCAGGCTTCCCGGCCTGGAAGCTGAGAGGACGGAGAAGATGCTGACAGCCGGCCAGTCATCGGAGAGGGCCAACCAGCTCTTCCAGAGTTTTCTCGCCGGCCAGGCCGGGATCCTCGCAGCCGGGCTGAAGCCCGGAGACCCCTGCCCGGTCTGCGGATCCACCCACCACCCGGCCCTCTGCAGGCACGAAGATAAGACCCCGACAGAGGCGGAGGTCAATCGGGCATCCAAAAAGAGGGACCGGGACAAGGAAGCCTTCGATGCCGCCTCCCATGCCTATACGCGGCAGAAGACCCTGGTCGACAACCTGGAGGACCAGTACCGGGCAGACCTGGAAAAGCTGGCCGCCGCGGGGCAGGCTTCCTCAGAGGAGGCCCCCGGTCAGGCTCTGGCAGGACAGACCGGTGGGGATGGCCTGCAGCCCTCCGCCCCGGACATAACCCTGGAGGACCTGATCCGGCAAAACCTTCTGGATGAGGAGGAGACGAAGCAGGAGAGCAGGGCCGCCCGTCAGGCAATCCGCGAAAGAGAAGAGATGCAGACAAAGCTGAAGGCTTTGGAAAAGGACCTGGAAGACCTGTCCGGACAGGTCAAACAGACAGAGCTGCAGGCGGCTGCCGCCCTGAGCGACGCGGAAAATCAGGCCAATCAGTGCCGCAGGATGGCAGAAGCGCTTGCCGCCGGACTTTCTTCCGGCAAAGACCAGGCCGGCATAGATCAGAACAACAAAGATCAGGACACCAGCGAACAGACCGGGAAAGACCGGGAAATGTCCCTGACTGATCCTTCCGTCCTGGAAGACCTTCTCCTTTTGAAACGGAAGGAAGCCGGAGAAATCGACGCCCAGATCGCGGACCTCAAGGTCCGGATGGACCGAAAAAAGCAGCTTGATGACGAGATTCCGGATCGCGAGAAGCGCACTGAAGAGATGGATACGGAGCTTTCGGGCCTCCACCGGGAAAGCGCTTCCGCAGCCACATCCGCCCTGGAAAAATGGAGATTCGTCCGCAGGGACGCGGCTAAGGATGCCTCACTTTCCGATGCAAATAAAACCGAAACGGAAAGAAGCGTAACGGAAAGAACCGAAGCGGAAAAAACCGGAGCAGAAAAGACCGGAGCGGAAAAAAACGAAACGGATAAAACCGGTTCGGACAAGGCCGGATCAGAAGAGAGCAAAGCGGCCCTCCGTCTCTCCGTGGAAGCGAAGATCCGGGAGCTTGAAGCTTCCCTGCGTGCCTGCGGGGACAGGATCCGGGACCTGGAGCGCAAGGCGAACAGAAAGAAAGACCTGATCCGGGACAATGAAACGCTGGAGACCGGGATCCGTACCCTGCAGGAGACTCTGGGCGGGCTGGTCGTCGAGATCGAAAAAGCCGGCCAGCTGCAGGAGACCCTGCAGAATGATATCGGGACTCTTCGCGGGAAACTGAATTATGAAAACAAAAAGCTGGCCCAGGAGGCCATTGACGGGCTGAGGGCCAGAAATCAGGAGATCCTGGACGCGATCGCCCAGGCCAGGAAGGACCTGCGGGGGGCGGAGACCAAAGTCACGGAGCTCACTTCCAGCTGCCGGGCCCTGGAAAAGGAGATCAAAGCCGCCCCCGTCTATGACAGGGAGGAGGATCAGCAGCTGCTGCGCCAGACCACGGAGGCCAAAGGGCAGGTCGAGGACATGATCTCCGGTCTGACCGGGAGAGCCATGATCAACCAGGCGGCCCTGGACAGACTGCGCGGCCACAGCGCGGAAGTCATCGAGGCCGAAAAAAAGCACAGGGAGATCAGCGCCCTGTCCAACACGGCTTCCGGCAGCAACGGCCTCAGGGGCAAGGCCAGGGTCGAGCTGGAGACCTACGTCCAGATGTCCCTTTTTGACAGAATCATCAGGCGCGCCAACAGACGCTTTGCGGTCATGTCCTCCAGCCAGTACGACCTGCGGCGGAGCGACGCCCAGACCGGGGACGCCCGGTCCCAGACCGGCCTGGACCTGGAGGTCATCGACCACTACAACGGAACGACCCGAAGCGTCAGGACCCTGTCGGGCGGCGAGTCCTTTATGGCCTCCCTCTCTCTGGCCATGGGCCTGTCCGACGAGATCCAGTCCCGGGCCGGCGGGATCCGGCTCGATACCATGTTTGTGGACGAGGGCTTCGGCTCCCTGGACCAGGACAGCCTGGACCAGGCCATGAATGCCATGAACGACCTGACAGAGGGCGGCGAGAGACTGGTCGGGATCATCTCCCATGTCAATGAGCTCAAGACCAGGATCGACAAGCAGATCGTCGTGACCAAGGACAGAGACAGGGGAAGCCGGACCAGACTCGTGACCGGAGACTGATGGTCTGTTACAGCCATGCGCAAAAAAGCCGGGTGACTCCCGGACCGGCGAAGATATTTTTGCCGGCCCTTTTGACCATGACATTAAAGAATCAACGTAATAATTTTTTAGAAAAGATATTTGAGGAAAGAGAAAATGAGTGAGAACCACGCACTGAAGAATCTCCCCACCGAGTGGGACCTGACCCTGTTTTACCCCGACGAGGCCGCCTTCAGGGCTTCCATGGACCGCTACGAGAGCCTGATCCCGGTCTGCGGTCAGTACCGCGGGAAGCTGAATTCAAAAGAAGGGATCCTGGCCTTTATCACGGATCCCGCCTTTGAAGAAATGAACGCCATCATGAACCGGGCCCTTATGTATGACACCGCCCTGGAGGCCAAAAACGCGGCCGCCCCCCTGACCCTGCGGGTGGAGGCCCGCCTGCGCGACGTGGACACCAAGAGGGACCTGGCCATGGCCTATGTATCCCCGGAGATCCTCTCCCTGCCCCTGGAGACCAGGCAGGAGATCTTTGCCTCCCCTGAGCTGGCTCCCTATGCCTACTACTACAGGGAGTTCACGGATCCCGAGACCGTGGTCCTGAGCGAACAGGCCAGGACTGTCGAGAGCCTCCTCTCTGTCGCCGCCGCCCAGTCGGCCGCCACCCACGACGTCCTGGACTACGTGGACCTGGACCGGCCTGTTTTCCAGTATCCTGCGAAAGCGCAGAGCGACGCGGATGAGGCCGGACAAAGCAAAAAAGACCAGGCACAGGAAGGCGTCCTCGACGACGCGGTCTATGCCCGCATCATTCAGAGCAGGGACTACAGCCACGAATTCAAAAAGGACCTCAACATCCTGCGCGCGAAAATGCGCGGAAAATACGAAAACACCTACGTCTCCATGCTGGAGGGGGCCATGAAGACCAACTGGGCCCTGGCCCGGATCCACGGCTTTCAGACCACCCTGGCGGGAGCCCTCCACGACTCGGATGTCGACCCCGGGATCTATACCCGCATCATCGACTCCGCCCACGGACTCCTCCCTAAGGTACATGAATACTATGCCGCCAAAAAGAAGCTCTACGGCCTGGAAGAGATGGGACTTTACGACCTCAACGTCCCCGTGACCGACTACCGGGTCAGAGAGATCTCCTATGAGGAGGCCGTCAATACGGGCAGACAGGCCCTCGCGGCCTGGGGAGAGGAATACCTCTCGGTCTTTGACCGCATCATGACCAATCCCCTGATCGATGTCATGCCCGGCAGGACCAAGCGCAGCGGAGCCTTTGAACTCCTGGCCGGCCAGGACCTCCTGCCCATGGTCCTCTTCAACTTCGACGGAACCGAAAACTACATCTCCACCATCGTCCACGAAATGGGCCACGCCGTCTACAGCCAGTTTGCCGCCCAGAGCCAGGACCGCTTCAACTGCGACCCCGGCATCTTCACCCAGGAGGTCGCCTCCACCGCCAACGAGATCCTCTTTTACATGAAAATGATCGGGGACGCCCCCACCAGGGAGGAAAAGATCTACTGGCTGGACAACGAGATCTCCCTTTTCCTGGGCACCATCCTCCGCCAGTGCATGTACTCCGAATTCGAGGACTACTGCTACAAGGAGATCGAGGCCGGCCGCCCCCTGAGCGCAGACGGAATGGACCGCAGATACTTTGCCCTCTGTGAGCAGTACTACGGTAGCTCCATCGCCCTCCCGGAGGAATTTGCCTCCGACTGGGCCAGGGTCCCCCACTTCTACTACAATTACTACGTCTACAAATACGCCACCTCCATCACCTACGCCGCCGCCGTCGTCGGCAGCGTACAGGATGGCAAGGCGGGCGCCGTGGACGACTACATCCGCTTCCTCAAGGCAGGCAGCAGCGCCTCCCCCGCGAAGCTCCTCCGCAAAGCCGGAGTCGACCCCCTCGCAGACGAGACCTACGACACAGCCCACAGATACATCTGCGGACTCATCGACGATTTTATCCGCCTGACCGCGGAGTGAGCAGGGGAAAGGTGTGACAGAGAGGTGTGACTGGTGTGACAGGGGGACAGGCA
>DGUF01000103.1:7808-8022 GCA_002394525.1 Lachnospiraceae bacterium UBA4317
AGTGCCTGTCCCCCTGTCACACCCATCCCCAGTCACACCTCAGTCACGGCCGTCCGGGCACTCAGAAGGGATCCTTCACCACAGTGATCACTGTCCCGCATCTGCATTTTGCAGAAGTTGCAGTAGATGAAATGGTGATGCTGCGCCCGCAGGAGGGGCATTTGATCTTTTTGGTCTTTTTGGAGGAGCCGCCTCCGCCGGTGACTTCACTGAG
>DGUF01000262.1 GCA_002394525.1 Lachnospiraceae bacterium UBA4317
CGGGACGGAAGTTGAAGAAGATGACAGAGTCGCCGTCCTTGATCAGGGAGACAGGCTTGCCGTCTTCGATGATCACCGTGGGCTTGACGAACTCGTCGGTCTCATCCCTGTCGTAGGAGGACTGGATGGCCTCGGCGGAGCTGGCCGCCGTGATGCCCTCGCCCTTAGTCAGGGCGTCGTAGGCGATCTTGACGCGGTCGTAGTTGTTGTCCCGGTCCATGGCGTAGTAGCGCCCGCTGATCATGGCGATCTTGCCGACACCGATCTCTTTCATCTTGTCCTCCAGCTGGGCCAGGAAATCGATGCCGCTTCTGGGGGGTGTGTCGCGCCCGTCGAGGAAGCAGTCCACATAGACCCGGTCCAGGCCGTTTCTCTTCGCCATTTCGAGCAAAGCATAGAGATGTGTATTATGGCTGTGAACGCCGCCGTCCGACAGCAGGCCGTACAGGTGCAGGTCAGATCCCCTGACCTTGCAGTTGTTGATCGCCGCCAGCAGCTCGGGATTCTCAAAAAACTCACCGTCCTGGATCTCCTTGGTGATCCTGGTCAGCTCCTGATAGACAATGCGGCCGGCTCCCATATTCATATGGCCGACTTCCGAATTGCCCATCTGTCCGTCCGGAAGGCCCACCGCCATGCCGCTGGCATATCCCTTCACAAAGGGATACTCCGCCATCAGCCGGTCCATGACCGGTGTCTTCGCCATGGCGACTGCATTTGCCTCGGGATTATCATTCAGGCCGTATCCATCCAGGATCATTAATACTACAGGTCTGTGACTCATACACATCTCTCCTTTACTAAGTGATTAAAGGCCTCCATGGCCCCAGCATCCCCCGGCATCCCTCCCGCCGGTCCGGCCCGGTCCCACGGCCCCCGTCAGGGGCCCCGGACTGCCTGGCGGCATTTTACAGTTGGTAAAAATGCTCTTACTAAACGCCTATTTTACTACGAAAGTCCATTCAGTTCAATAAAATCCCTGATTCGCTCTTCATTTCCTTTTTCTTTTTCTGTATAATACGTCTGTCTGAAGGAACTACAGCGATCAGGCGTTTTGCCTGCATACAGAAAAGATCTGTATCCCCGCTTACATCAGGAGGAAAAACATGAGTAAAGAATCCAAGCGCCTTCCCGAGCTGTTCGGAAGCCAGGTTTTCAACGAGGAGACCATGAAGGAACGTCTCTCCCCGGCCAGCTATAAAGCCTGGAAAAAATCTGTCTCCGACAGCACCCCCCTCGACATCCTCACCGCGAATGAGATCGCGGAGGCCATGAAGCAGTGGGCGGTCGAAAAGGGGGCCACCCACTATACACACTGGTTCCAGCCCATGACCGGCTTCACGGCGGAAAAGCACGACAGCTTCATCCAGCCCGTCGACGGCGGAAGGGTCGTGATGGAATTTTCCGGCAAGGAACTGGTCCGCGGTGAATCCGATGCCTCCTCCTTCCCGTCCGGCGGACTGCGGGCGACCTTCGAGGCCCGCGGCTACACCGCCTGGGACCCCACCTCCTTCGCTTTTATTAAGGAAAAATCTCTCTGCATTCCCACCATCTTCTGCTCCTATTCCGGCTTCGCCCTGGACAAAAAGACCCCGCTCCTGCGGTCCATGGAGGCAGTCAGCAAGGCGGCCGTCCGCATTCTCCGCCTCTTCGGCGACAGCACCACCCGGCGGGTCATCGCCCAGGTCGGGTCCGAGCAGGAATATTTCCTGGTCGACAAAAACCTCTATAAAAAAAGAGAGGACCTGATCATGACCGGCCGGACCCTGATCGGAGCCAAGCCCCCCAGAGGCCAGGAACTGGCCGACCACTATTACGGTGCCATCCGGCCCCGCGTCCAGGCCTACATGCAGGATCTGGACAACGAGCTCTGGAAACTGGGCGTCCTGTCCAAGACCAAGCACAATGAAGTCGCGCCCGCCCAGCACGAGATGGCCCCCGTCTACACAGACGCCAATATGGCCTGCGACCAGAACCAGATCACCATGGAGATCATGAAAAAGGTCGCGGACCGCCACGGCCTGGTCTGCCTCCTCCACGAAAAGCCCTTCGCCGGCGTCAACGGATCCGGCAAGCACGACAACTGGTCCCTGGGCACGGACCTGGGCGAAAACCTCTTCAAGCCCGGTTCGACCCCTCGGGAGAATGCCCAGTTCCTGCTCTTTTTGACCGCCTTTATCAAGGGCGTGGATGAATACCAGGATATGCTGCGGGCCACCGTCGCGACCCCCGGCAACGACCACCGCCTGGGTGCCCAGGAGGCCCCGCCGGCCATCGTCTCCATTTTCCTGGGCGAGGAGCT
This sequence comes from Lachnospiraceae bacterium UBA4317, assembly GCA_002394525.1. The sequence continues at coordinate 2,303 of DGUF01000262.1, forward strand.
CAGCGGCGTCGTCTCCTCCATCATCCACGATGAGGCCTACACAAATGCCGGCAAGCGCAACCTCTCCATCGGCGTGGACACCATGCCGCCCATCCCCATGGACAACACGGACCGCAACAGGACCTCCCCCATGGCCTTCACCGGCAACAAGTTCGAATTCCGCATGGTCGGCTCCTCCCTCTCCATCTCCGGCCCCAATATCGTGCTCAACACCATGATGGCCGAGGAGCTGGAGCAGTTCGCCGATGAGCTGGAGGGGTCCAAAGACTTCCACAAGGACCTCAACGCCCTGATCAAGCGGGAGCTCACGGCCCACAGCCGCATCATCTTCGACGGCAACGGCTATGACGAGGCCTGGATCGAGGAGGCCAAGCGCAGGGGCCTGGCCAACAATCTCTCCACCCCCGACGCCCTGCCCGCCTATGTCTCGGAAAACAATATCAGGCTCTTCACCAGACACTCGATCTACACCCGCGACGAAGTCTTTGCCCGCTACAACATCCACGTGCAGAACTACTCCGCCACGATCGAGATCGAGGCCAGGACCCTGATCGACATGCTCCGCAAGGAGATCCTGCCGGCAGTCTCCCGCTACGGGAGCCTCCTCTGTGAGGGAGTCTGGAAGAGAAAGGAGCTGGGACTTCCTTATAAATATGAGGAAAACAATGCCCGCAACAACAGCCTCCTCTGCGACTGCCTGAGCGATGCCTGCGACAAGCTGGAAAAAGACCTCCGCAATGTCCCCGCGGACCCGGAGGCGGCCATGAGATACTGCCACACGGTCATCGTCCCCGACATGAACGAGTGCCGCAGCTTTGCCGACGAGCTCGAGTCCATCACAGCCAGAGACGCCTGGCCCATCCCGGTCTACTCCGACCTCCTCTTCAACGAGACCTGAGTTTCAGCAGGACCCCGATTCAACAGATCCAGGGCTTCAACGAGTTCCGGGCTTCAGCAAAGTCCTGGCTCCGAAAATAAAAAAACCAGCCTCACAGGGCTGGTTTTTTTTCATTCTTTCCGACCATGCCGCTCGCCAGAGCGGCAACGCAATGCAATCAC
>DGUF01000254.1:0-749 GCA_002394525.1 Lachnospiraceae bacterium UBA4317
GCAGCGTACAGACCGGGAATCACGCAAAAACTGGACAAAAGCACACAGAACCGATTTATCTCTGTGTCTGTCTGAAATTACAAGTCTTTTCAACGGTTCTATATGATCAGCCCTCTGAAAAAGGCATATACGGATTAACAGCAACATTTTTAACCGGTATGACTAAGGATGGAGGTTTTTTTTGCGTTGGCAAAGAGTTGAAGATTTACGAATTGATCACGACCTCACACAGCAGGAGGTCGCGGACATTCTTATGTGTAAGAGAGAAGTGTACAGAAGATATGAAAAAGGTATCCGAGAGCTTCCTCTTTCCTACGCGATCCTTCTTGCAGATTACTATAATGTTTCCCTGGACTATATCGTAGGCAGGACTTCACGGAAGAAGCCTTATCCCCGGTGATCACATGACGCCGTCCTGTCTGGCCCTGATATTCCCGCAAAGTTGATCCCGCCGGCCTGAGCCGGATTGTTATCGTATATCTCTATGCCACCATATGGTAGCATTTTTATTTCCGGTCAGCACCCGCATGGCACTTTTCCCTTTCCTTTTTCCTCTTCTCATGTCCGAGTGTTTTTTTCACCAGTTCCATCCGTTCCTGTGCGCCGGATCAGCACAAACATCCGGAGTGAAAAAAACGCTATCGGGCGTTTTTTTCGCTCTTTCCGACCATGCCGCTCGTCAGAGCGGCACTGCGAGGAGAAATTCGCGGAGGCGATTTCTCCGACGCGATCACAGGTGCCTGGGCCCG
>DGUF01000254.1:833-5357 GCA_002394525.1 Lachnospiraceae bacterium UBA4317
AAAAACGCTATCGAGCGTTTTTTTCGCTCTTTACATGGTACAATAAGCACAGACAATATTTACCGTAAAAACACGGAGTGATATTCCATGAGCAGAATCCAAGAACCTAAAAAGAAAAAGAAATTGTCCCGCAGAAAACGTTCGGCCGGGCTTTTCCTTGCGTCGACCTGTTTTGCCGGGGCTTTTCTCGCACTCTGTATCACAGTGAGCAGTCTGGCGGGGTGCAGTATCACTTCCCTGCTTCCCGGGGCTTCCTCCGGGTCTCCCGCTCATGTTCAGGAGGGGACAGACGCTCCCGCTCCCGACAGTGACAAGGAAGGCGGCCCCGGCTCTGCTGCAGGATCCGGCAGCAGCGGCATGGCGTCTGATGGAAGCGGCGGCAGTCAGGCGGGTTCAGACGCTGCCGGTAATACCGCTGGAAACACCTCTGAAACCACCTCTGGAAACACTGTTGCAAACAGCGGAGAAGATGCGTCGGTTCCGGGAGAAGCCGCCTTTACCCTCCCCTATGAGGAATCCGATCCGGCCCAGTCGGCCAGCGCCCACGCCTGGGTCTGCTCGGACCTGATCGAGAACGCCCAGAAGCTGGGCGGCCTCTCCCTGACCGAGGATTTTCACGCCGCCGTCAACCGGGACTGGCTGTCCTCCAATACCATTCCCTCCGGATACATCACCTATGACTCCTTCGCGGAACGCCAGCTGCAGGTGGATGAGGAGCTGCGGGAGATCCTGGAGAGCAGCGTCAGCTTTTCCGACCCCTACATCGCCCACTGCCAAAAGCTGGTGCGGGACTACTATGAGATGTGGCTGGACTGGGATGCCAGGGACGCCGCCGGGGTGGAGCCCCTGCGGGAGGTAATCGCCCCCCTGCTGGAGGTCAGCAGCCTGGAGGAGATGACAGCCTATCTGTCCGATCCCAGGACGACCATCGAGGCTCTGCCCCTGGCCACCTGCTTTACGGCCGCCAATCCCAACCAGGCGGACCAGGTGGCTGTCTATATCGCTCCGCCCTCCCTCACCTTCCAGGACGCCATGTACTACAAACAGCTGGAGCCGGACAGCTGGCAGACCCAGCCCAGATATATGTATGCCGCCGGCTATATGCTGGAGAGGCTCGGGTTTTCCAACAGCGAGCGCGACCACATCCTGCAGGAGAGTTATGCCTTTGAGTGCGAGATGGCCGCCCACATGATGACGACCGAGGACCACAATTCCGAGGACTCCTCTGCCCGGACCAACAATCCCCGCACCCTCCAGGAGCTGACCCAGGAGCAGGGGGTCTTTCCCCTCACCGGCATGCTGGAGGGAGCCGGCATGGCCCACTCCGATGTCTTCATTCTGGAGGAGCCCGAATGGCTGGAGGGCATGCGGGGCCTCTACGATGAGGCCCATCTGGAGCGGATGAAGGACTATCTCCTGGTCCAGGATGTCCTGCAGTTCATGGAGCTGCTCGACCACGACTGCTACAACCAGATGATCAAGGTCCGCAACTATCTCTCCGGCTCCTCCGGCCAGGTGGACGACAAAAAGGCCGCCTGCGACGCCGTCAATTCCGTCCTTGAGATGGAACTGGGCGAGGTCTACGCCGAGACCTATATCACCGACCAGACCAGGACCGATGTCACGGCCCTGATCGGGGATATCATCGATTACTACCGCGGCATGCTGGAAAATGAGGACTTCCTCTCCGGCCCTACAAAAGCGGAGGCCGTCAAAAAGCTGGACAATCTCACGATCCGCGTCGCCAGCCCTCAGGAGAGGGTGGAGGATTTTACCCTGATGGACAACACCGCGGACCCTGCCCCCTACGGGGATGCCGGACAGGCCGGCATCTCAGGCTCCGGTGCCGGAAACGGACAGGCCGGGACTCCGGGCTCAGGCGCGGATAGCGGACAGGCCGGGTCCGCGGGCTCAGGCACGGAGAACGGACAGGCGGGCTCCGGAAGATCCGGACGGACGGGCCAGGGCAAGACAAAGACCCAGGTCGTAGATTTCCGCGGCCCGGAGGAGGGCGGAAGCCTGGTCGAAGCCAGGATCGCCATCTCCCGCAATACCACCCTCAAGCAGGCGGAAACGGTCAACCAGCCCGTCGACCGGACAGAGTGGATCGCCGCCCCCCAGGATGTCAACGCCTATTACTATCCCCTGGATAATTCCATTAATATCCCTGCCGGTATCCTGGGCGGCATCTTCTACAACGATCAGATGCCCCGCGAGGAGAAGCTGGGCCACATCGGAACCATGGTCGCCCACGAGATCTCCCACGCCTTTGACACCTCCGGCCGCCAGTATGACGAGACCGGAAATCTCCGCAACTGGTGGACCGAGGACGACTACCGCCGCTTCCACGAACGGGCCCAGAAGCTGGTCGACTACTACAACGGCTTCGAGCCCATCCAGGGCTTCCGGGTCCGGGGCGCCATGCTGGACACAGAGGCCATCGCCGACCTGGCCGGGGTCAAGTGCATGCTGCGCATAGCCGCGGACGAGGCGGACTTTGACTACGACCTCTTCTTCAGAACCATCGCATCCAACTGGCGGTGCCTGACCTCCCGGGAGACAGAGGCCTATTGCATCGAACAGGATTCCCATCCCCTGGCCTACCTGCGCACCAATGCGGTCGTCGTCCAGTTTGAGGAATTCCACAGGACCTACGGCACGAAGGAAGGCGACGGCATGTACCTGGCACCCCAATACCGCCTGGAGGTCTGGTGATAACAACAGTAATACTGCGGCGCTGAAGATTTCCAGATTGAAAACCTCAGCGCCGTGCTGCCATAACCACATTTTTAAAAGGAGGCTTCTATGTTTAAACAGATCACTTTACCCTATGCCTACGACGCTCTGGAGCCGGTCATCGACGCTCTGACCGTCGAGACGCACTTTGCAAAGCACCACGCGGCGTATACAAAAAATTTCAATGATGCCGCGGAGAAGGCCGGACTTACGGAAATGGACGCCGAAGCCCTCCTGGCCTCGCTGGACAAGGTCGAAGATCCCGCCCTGCGCAAGGCCCTGCGCAACAACGGCGGCGGCTTCTATAACCACAATCTCTATTTCTCCACCCTCTCCCCCTGCGCTGAGGCTGCCAAGGCTCCGACCGGAGCCCTCCTGGACAAGATCAATGCCAGCTTCGGCAGCGTCGAGGAGCTGAAGGCGCAGCTGTCCGCCGCCGCGGCCGGCCAGTTCGGCTCCGGCTGGTCCTGGCTGTCCGCCAACGCCGCCGGCGACCTCATGGTCTCCGCCAGCCCCAACCAGGACAACCCCATCAGTGAGGGCACAGGCTTCGTTCCCATCCTGGCCATCGACGTCTGGGAACACGCCTACTATCTCAAATACAAAAACCTGCGCCCGGACTACATCAAGGCCCTCTTTGACATCATCGACTGGAAGAAGGTCGAAGCCCTGTACGCCAAGGTCACAGGCTGCTGATACTGCTCCTGAACCCGGGCCCGGCAGGGCCTGAGGCAGAAGCGTAAATGAGTCAGCGGGGACACTCTCCCCGCTGACTCATTCATTTTCCCGGCTCTCCAGGTCAGTGGAAACGTTAGAGACGGACTCTCCCGGCTGACTCATGCGCTTCCTCCGGCTCCCCGGACCGCTTCCACAAATGCCTTCATTTTTGCCGGGTCCTTCCAGCCGTTCGTCTCCACGTTGCTGCTGACATCCACTGCGGTCGGCGAAAAACGGCATACAGCCCGGGCGGCATTCCCTGCTGACAGACCTCCGGCCAGGATCCAGGGGTGGCCGCCCGGAAACAGGGACTTGTCTTCCGGGCGGCGGTTCTCTCTCATAAAGTCCTCAAGCAGGTCCCAGTCAAAGACCTGCCCGGTTCCCGCTCCGCTGTCCAGAAGGACCCAGTCCGCGGCGGTAGAAGCCGCTGCCGACAGGTCCTCTCTGTCCGAGATCCGGAAGGCCCTGATCACCGGGAGGCCGCACAGGCCGGCTATCTGACGAATATCGGATTCGGACTCATTTCCATGGAGCTGGATCATATCGATGCAGCCGCTGTCCGCTGCCGCAAGGATCTCCGAAAGGGGCGCGTTGACAAACACGCCGACCGTCCGGATCCGGGGAAGGAGGTTTTTTCGCAATATGACCGCCTCCTCCAGGCGGATCGACCGCCCGAAGCCCGGCGTCAGAATAAAACCCGCCAGGTCCTGGCCCGCCCGGTTCGCAGCCTCAGCGTCCTGCGGCCTGCGCAGGCCGCAGATCTTGACCAGGGTCCGGCCCAAGGCCGCTCCCTGCGCTTTTCCGCATCTGTCTTTACTGTCTTTGTCCTCCACAATTCTGTTCTCCACGATCCTGTTCTCCACGATTTCTCTCATCTCTTTCGAAGCGGGCCCGGCCCGCTTTTATACGTTCTGCATATACCAATCCGCGCTGATCCATTCTGTATTTATCTGCGTTTAAGATCAAACTGAACGAATTTAATGATGTAAGGGTCAAAAGGTGGTCAAGTAAACCCCGACTCGTCAAGTTGCACAAACGCCTTGGGCACGCTCTCGCTCTACCCTCGCTGGC
>DGUF01000077.1:0-2607 GCA_002394525.1 Lachnospiraceae bacterium UBA4317
TGACGACAGACATCCTGATCATAGGCGGCGGAACGGCCGGCTGTTATGCGGCGGTCATCGCTGCGCGAAAGGCACCGGATGTGAAGATCCTGGTGGCGGAAAAGGCAAATATAGAGCGGTCCGGCTGTCTGGCCGCCGGCGTCAACGCCCTCAATGCCTGGCTGGGGGACGGACAGACTCCGCAGGATTATCTTTCCTTTGTCCGTAAGGACGCGGAGGAGATCGTCCGGGACGACCTGGTCCTGACAATGGCCGAGGGCTTTCATGAGGCGGTGACAGACCTGGAAAAGATGGGCCTGGTGATCCAGAAAAACGCGGACGGCTCCTATGCCGCCCGCGGCCGGTACAATATCCGGATCAACGGGGAGAACATCAAAACCCTTCTGGCGGGGGAAACCGCGCGGTATCCCAATATCACGGTCCTCAACCATATCGTCCTGACAGACCTTCTGACGACAGGGTCCGGTGAAAAACGTGTCTGCGGAGCGGTGGGCCTGACGGCGGACGGGACAGGGGCCCTGGCGGTCCTGGCCCGCTCCGTGCTGGTCGCGACCGGAGGCGCGGCCGGGCTCTACCGCCCCAACAATCCGGGCTTTTCCAGGCACAAAATGTGGTATCCGCCCTTTAATACCGGCGCGGGCTACGCCATGGGGATCCGGGCGGGCGCGGAGATGACCAGCTTTGAGATGCGCTTTGTGGCACAGCGCTGCAAGGACACGATCGCTCCCACAGGCACCATTGCCCTGGGGGTCGGCGCCAGAGAGATCAATGCGCGCGGCGAGATCTTTGAGGAAAAATACGGCCTGTCCACTTCGGGCAGAGCCCATGGCGTCACCAGTGAGAACCGCCGGGGCCGGGGACCCTGCTTTTTAAAGACCAGAGGGATCTCCGGGCAGCAGGAGCAGGATCTTTTGCGGGCCTATCTGAATATGGCGCCCGCCCAGACCCTGCACTGGATCGAGAGCGGCCGGATGCCCTCTGTGTGCGACGTGGAGGTGGAGGGAACGGAGCCCTATATCGTCGGCGGACACACCGGAAGCGGATTCTGGGTGGACTCGGGCCGCCGGACGACGCTCCGGGGCCTTTACGCAGCGGGAGACGCGGCGGGAGGCGCCCCCAAAAAATTCGTCCCCGGAGCCCTGGCGGAGGGAAAGATCGCGGCCCTGACCATGCTGGATGATCTGCCGGACCTGCAGCAGGTCCTGCCGGATTCGGTCGATGGACAGGTGCAGGCATTTTTCTCGGACTATGAGAGCAGGATCCGGCCGGGATCCGCGGGAGAGGGCAGCGGCGATGACGTGTTTGCCCTTGAGGAAGCCATGCAGAAGGTCATGGACGAATATGCCGGCGGGATCCGGACAGGCTATCGATACAGCGCTGTCCGGCTGGAGCTGGCACAGGACAGGATCCTCCAGCTTCGCAGTCTGGCAGAGTCCCTCACTGTATCGTCCGCGGAGGATCTCTACCGCATCTATGAACTGCTGGACCGGCTGGATGTGTGCAGGATCCTGATCGCCCACCTGCAGGCCCGCAGAGAGACGCGCTGGCCCGGCTTCGGGATCCATACAGATCACCCGGCCCGGGATGACCGGTACGATCTGTTTATCAATTCGGTACTGGAGGACGGCGGGATCAGGATGGTCTTTCGTCCGCTGACCGGGCGATGAGCCGGACCGGCATGATAAAGATGGCGCCGGGGCAGCTGCCCGTACGAGGAGAGAAAAATGAGTGTATTGATTGACGCCGCCAGGTGCGTCCGCTGCGGCGCGTGTGCGGAAATCTGTCCGGGGAACCTGATCCGGATCCGGGAGGGAAAGGCGGCTTTTCTTCCCCACCCGGAGGAGTGCTGGGGCTGCGCCTCCTGCCTGAAGGCCTGCAGGGCGGGCGCGATCGCCTACTACCTGGCTGCGGACATAGGCGGACAGGGAGGCAGAATGCAGGTCGTCCAGGAGGGACGGTTTTCCCGCTGGATCATCACGCTTCCCGACCATGCCGACCGCCGGACCGGCCCCGGGGGGAAAACCGCGGCGAAGACCGCGGCGAAGACTGTGACGATCACCGTGGACCGAAGTGATGCCAACAGATACTGATCTTTAGAAATACGCGTCGCAAAACGCCCGGGATCCGGAACCGGGTCATGAGGCAGACAGGAGACGAAATCATGCAGACATTATCACATCTGGACAAGCTGGAAGCGGAGGCGATCTACATTCTGCGCGAGGTCGCGGCGGAATGCGAAAAGCCGGTCATGCTCTATTCCATAGGCAAAGACAGCTCCGTCATGCTGCACCTGGCCTTGAAGGCCTTCTGGCCGGAGAAGCCGCCCTTTCCTTTTCTCCATATAGACACCACCTGGAAATTCCGGGATATGATCGCCTTCCGCGACTATACCATGCAGAAGTACGGCCTTGATCTTCTGGTCTACACCAACGAGGAGGGCGTCAGACAGGGGATCAATCCCTTTGAGCACGGCTCCGCCTATACAGACATTATGAAGACGGAAGCCCTCAAGCAGGCGCTTTCAAAGTACGGGTTTACGGCGGCCTTCGGCGGGGGACGCCGGGACGAGGAGAAGTCCCGCGCCAAGGAGAGGATCTTTTCCTTCCG
>DGUF01000077.1:2743-3367 GCA_002394525.1 Lachnospiraceae bacterium UBA4317
GGGGGAGAGCATCCGGGTCTTTCCTCTTTCCAACTGGACCGAGAAGGATATCTGGCAGTACATCCGGCAGGAACAGATCGAGATCGTTCCCCTCTACTATGCGGCGGACCGGCCGGTCATTTACCGGGACGGAAGCATCCTCATGGTCGACGATGACCGCATGCCCCTGCTTCCGGGGGAGGAGATCGTGACCAGAAAGATCCGTTTCCGGACCCTGGGCTGCTATCCCCTCACCGGCGGGATCGAGTCGGAGGCCGACACCCTGGACGCCATCATCGAAGAGACCCTCTCTGCCGTGACCAGCGAGCGGACCAGCCGTGTGATTGACCGCGACGGCGGCGAAGCCAGCATGGAAAAACGTAAGCGCGAAGGATACTTCTGAAACGATACAAAAGATACAGGTGCAGTTATGAACAGTTTGCTGAAATTTATCACATGCGGGAGTGTGGACGACGGTAAGTCCACCCTGATCGGCCATATTTTATATGACACAAAGCTCCTGTACGCAGACCAGGAGAAGGCCCTGGAGCTGGACAGCCGGGTGGGTTCGCGGGGCGGGAAGATCGATTATTCCCTGCTTCTGGACGGCCTGATGGCGGAGCGGGAACAGGGCATCACCATTGA